>CANJKA010000193.1 GCA_947474675.1 Flavobacteriales bacterium | reverse complement strand
GAAATTCAAGGGAAAATTCAAGAAGTTGAAAAATCTATTTCTTTGGTAACATTTCAAATGGAAGGACAAGAAACAACGACAATTGAAGAAAGAATGAAAGCCTATGGAGTTAAAGGTGTAAGCATTGCCGTTATTAATAATTATCAATTAGAATGGGCAAAAGGATACGGACTTGCTGATTCTGCTGAACAACGTTTAGTAACGACTGAAACCCTTTTTCAAGCGGCATCAATCAGTAAATCGTTGAATGCAATGGCAATGCTAAAATTAGCAGAAGAAGGTAAAGTTTCATTAAATACAGATATAAATGAATATTTAACTTCTTGGAAGTTTCCGTATGACTCAAATTTCGGTAATAAAAAAATCACCATTGAGAATTTACTTAGTCATACGGCTGGATTAAATGTACATGGCTTTGCAGGCTATCATTCAAGTGATTCTTTACCAACTACATTGCAAATACTAAACGGAACAAAACCTTCAAATTCAGAAGCAATACTTTCAGCAACTAAACCAAATAAACATTTTTCTTATTCTGGTGGCGGAACAACAATCACGCAATTAATTCAAATGGATATTTCAAAAATGCCATATGATCAATATATGCAAGAAAAAGTTCTTTCTCCATTAGGAATGTTAACTAGTTCATACAGTCAACCGTTGAATAATAGCAGATCAAAAGAAATGGCAACCGGTTATGATTACAATGGAAAAGAAGTAAACGGAAAGTACCACATCTATCCTGAACAAGCGGCAGCAGGATTATGGACAACACCTTCAGAATTAAGTAAATTCATCATTGAAACTCAATTATCATTGGAAGGAAAATCAAATAAAATTCTTTCAAAAGAAATGACAGAAAAAATGTTAACACCAATAAAAGAAGATGCTGCATTAGGTGTTTTTATAGAAAACAGAGAAGGTGTAAAATATTTTCAGCACAGCGGTGCAAATGAAGGTTTTAGAGGAATCTATTATGGTAGCATGAAGGATGGAAACGGAATTGTAGTTTTCGTGAATTCAGATAATGGATCCGAATTATTAACAGAAATAGTAAATGCCGTAGCTTCAGTATATCAATGGAAAGGATTTTATAAAGACAAAAAAATAATCACAAAAAAAGAAATCATACTGTCTGATTCATTATCAAAAAAATATGCAGGGTTATACAAATCGAACACTATTTTACATCATATTACACTAGAAAATAATCAATTAAAATACAAAGCAGGTTCTGAATCATGGAAAATGTATTTTACTTCACCAACAGAATTTATCAATATTGAAGCTTCAACAATTAAAACATTTCAACTAGATAGTGCAGGAGAAGTCATCGGTTTTGTAAAAATGGACGGTGAAAATAATTTAGGCTTATTTAAGAAAGTGGATATAATCGAAGTGTCAGAAATTGCCAAAGAAAAACTATTGGGTAGCTACAATGACGGACAACAAGATTTAAAAATTATAAAAGAAGAAAATGATTTATTTTTAGTTTTTGATGAAGAACATAAAATGAAGTTAAATTTTATTTCAGAAACAGAATTTTATCTAGAAAATGACCATGGAGCATTTTGTAATGTAACACTAGATAAAAAAAATCAGAAAATTTTATCAATTGTAAGATTTCAAGGTAATCGTAAAATGGTTATTAAAAAAACTGAATAGAAAATTAAGCACTCAACCTTAACCTCAATCATTTTCACTCTCATTTCTTAATCAATTTTATTATGTTTAGATATATTATTATACTATTCACGGTCACTTCCGTGTCTAGTTTTTACAGTCAATCTGTTATCACAGGGAAAGTGCAAGATACTTCCAATACTGAGATTCAATATTGTTCACTCGCTTTAATGAATGCAGCCGATAGTTCTGTTTTTAAAGGGAATAACACGAATGAAAAAGGTGAATTTCGATTTGAAAACATTCCGAATGGAAATTATTTCATCAAATTAAGTTACATTGGATATTTGGATTCTCTTAGTGAAGTTTTCACTATTAATTCAATTTCAGAATTCAATATCCCCACGTTTCATTTAATAAATGATTCACAAAATTTAGAAGAAGTCGCTGTTATTGCTTTTCGAAAAACAGTTTCTTTTGAAAATGGAAAAGTGATTCTTAATGTGGAAAATGACATTCTTTCATCTGGAAGTTTTGTGATTGAATTATTAAGAAGAATTCCTGGCGTTTCAGTGGATGGTCAAAATAATGTCACAGTAAACGGTAAAAGTGGAGTTCGATTTATGATAGACGGAAGACTTCAACAAATACCCGTAGAACAAATGATTGCAATTCTTGGAAATATGAATTCCGAAGCTGTTTCAAAAATCGAATTAATTAAAAATCCACCAGCTAAATATGATGCTTCAGGAACTGGAGGATTGATTAACATTGTCACAAAAAAATCGAAATTAAAAGGATTTAATGGAAGTGGTACCAACAAGTTTTCTCAAGGAAAAGGAGTATCAGAAATGATGAATTTAAATTTAAATTACAAGTCTAATAAATTAAGCTTGTTTTTTAATACCATAGATACGTATACGGATTATAAAAATTCAATTATTAATAATAGAACTTTTCAAAAAGATCAATCCATTTCCATCTTAAACATGACTGGTAAAGAAGAAATATTTGTCTCAACTATAAATCTTCAAACAGGTGTTCAATATGACTATTCATCAAAAACAGTTTTAGGTTTAAACGTAGATGCAAATTGGGTTGGTTTTAAAACTATTGGGAAATCAAATACAAATATAAGTGGAGAAACGCCATTGGGTTACTCAAATTTAACGGTGTTAGAAACGAGTAATGAACGATATTCGAACCCAACAATTAATATGAATTTAACTCATTTATTAGACACGAATGGATCACAATTAATTTTTTCTACTGACTTCATGAAATATAATAACAACAGAAATAACTATAACAATAATTATTTCTTAGATGAAAATTTTAGTGAGAAAAATCCAGTACAATGCTTTAATAATTACAATTCTTTAAATTTTAAAAATGCCACTCAAAAAATAGATTTTGTAAAAGTATTTTCAAACTCTTTAAAAGTAGAAACGGGAGTTAAATCGAGTTTTGTTGTCAATAGTAGCAATTCAAGTGTTGCTAAAAACGAATCAAATTCAATGACTTTCAGCTCAATACCTTTGTTTTCAAATAATTTAATCTATAAAGAACAAATCATTGCAGGATATTTGGATGTGATGAAAACGATCAAAAAGATAACAATTGAAGGCGGTGTTAGAGGTGAACAAACTTTATTTCAAATCGAAAATAGTTCAAATGGATTTAAGCTGAATAGCAACTATCTTAATTTCTTCCCAAACCTGTCAGTTGATTTAAAACAAAACGAAAATAGAATTTATCATTTTTCGTATAGCTATCGATTGGATAGACCAGATTATGAACAGTTTAACCCGTCTTACATATTTAATAACAGATTAAATTATTCAGTAGGAAACCCTTACATAAAACCTCAATACAGTCATAACTTTGAATTAGAATTAAGTCATAATGAATTCATAACGAACAGTTTTAGTTTTGTTTCTATGAACGATGGCATATACACATATTCTTATATGCGAGATTCATCAATATCAATTGACACAGTTTATAATTTCGGTTTAAAGCAAATGACCTCTTACAACTTGTTCATACAAAAACAACTGAATTCATTTTATAGAGTTCAATTAAACTCAACGTTAGCATGGATGAATTATTCAGGGGTAATTGATGGTAATGATATAAACTCAACTATTTTTGCGATGAGAACTTCTTTAAACAATGACATAATGCTTCCGAAACATATAAAACTTCAAGTATTAGTTTCCTATTCATCGCCTTATAAAGATGGGTTTCAAAATTATTCTCAACAAGCTTCAGTAAACATAGCACTTCAAAAAAGATTTTTAAAAAATAAACTGAATGTAGTAATCGGATTTAGAGATCTTTTTTATTCCGATTATTCAAGTGTGACAACTAATTTGCCTAATCAATCCTATTATTCATTGACTAAAAAAGATTCAAGAAGGATTAGAATTAATTTGACATATACTTTCGGTAAAATAAAAATTGAAAATAAAATTCAGGATAAAAAAGCCGAAGAAACGATTCGAATTAAGACGATGTAAACAAAAAAGGCTTTCCGATTTGGAAAGCCTTTTTAAATATCATTGATCTAATTTCTTAGAAAATCTCGTTTGCAGCGAAATGAAACATCCCTTCAATTTCAGCATTCTCATCAGAATCAGAACCATGACAAGCATTTCTTCCTTTAGATTCTGCATAAGCAGCACGGATAGTTCCTGCAGCAGCTTCAGCTGGATCAGTAGCACCGATTAATGTACGGAAATCTTCAACAGCATTATCTTTTTCAAGAATTGCAGCAACGATTGGTCCTGAACACATATATTCAACTAATTCACCATAGAAAGGTCTTTCAGAGTGAACTGCATAAAATTCTTTAGCTTGAGCTTCAGTTAATTGCGTGTATTTCATCGCTTTGATTTTGAAACCTGCACCGATAATCATATCGATAATTTTTCCTGTGTAATTGTTTTCAATTGCATCAGGTTTTAACATTGTAAATGTTCTATTAGTTGCCATGTTATTCTTTTGTATTGTTATTTGGGTGCAAATGTACGTATTTTTTTGGTTGGGGCTTAAAATTTTAAGCCCTAACAAAAAAAATAAATTTTACGTCCCAACCAATAAAAAATTACGACTAGAATATTATTTTATTATGACCAATAAATAATATTCACGGTTAATTTTTAGACTTGTCTAAAAATTAACTATATTTGATTAAAAATAAAAACAATGCTGACCCAAAGTGAAGAAAATTATTTAAAAGCGATCTATTCTTTATCGGAAGATCAGAAAGAATCTATTTCTACTAATTTATTGGCTGAAAAAATGTCGACAAAACCTTCGTCAGTAACAGACATGGTGAAAAAACTTTCTGATAAAGAATTAATCTCTTACCAAAAATACCAAGGGTGTGAATTAACAGCTATTGGGAAGAAAACAGCGCTTCAAATTATACGAAAACATAGACTTTGGGAAGTTTTTCTGGTGAATAAACTCAATTTTGGTTGGGATGAAGTACACGAAATAGCTGAACAATTAGAACATATTCAATCAGCTAAATTAACTGATCATTTGGAAGAGTATCTAGGATATCCAAAAGTAGATCCGCACGGAGATCCAATTCCTGATAAAAATGGAATCTTTGAAAAAATCAACAAAAGTATTGCTTTATCAGATGTAAATCTAAAAGGAAAAGGAAGTGTAGTAGGAGTTGAAGATGGTTCTTCTGGATTTTTCCAATTTTTAAAAAGATATGAAATTGGATTAGGGACAGAAATACAAGTAATGGAAAAATTCGATTTTGACCTTTCTGTTTTAGTATTAATAAATGGAAAAGAAATTAGTTTTTCATCTGTCGTTGCCAATAAAATTTTTATTCAAGTAAAATGAAAAAGAGTGATTTGACATATAAAAGATCATTCTTCTATTCGTTCGGAATTCTATGTCTAGCTGTTATACTTTCAAATTGTGTTTGGAAACCAGAAAAAGTTGGAAATGAAAAATTAATTGTTTGTACTACAACTATTATAGGTGATGCTGTTAAATTATTGGTGAAAGATAAATTTGAAGTTTTAACATTGATGGGAGCTGGAGTTGATCCGCACATGTACGAAGCAAAACCATCCGATGTCAGAGCACTTGGAAACGCAAGAGTAATTATTTATAACGGATTACATCTAGAAGGAAAAATGACCGATTTATTTGAAAGAATGAATGATGAAAAAGATATCATCGCTTTTTCAAATGGAATGGAAGCAAAACGATTAATTAAATTAAATGCACATTCAAAAGATCCACATGTTTGGTTTGATCCAATTTTGTGGTTGCAAGGAATAAAAGAATGTGCAACCCAATTGTCAATTATCTTTCCACGAGAAAAAGAATTTATATTAGGTAATTATGCTAAAATTGAATCGGATTTATTAAACCTTCATTCAACTATTACCGAATCGTTAAATGAAATCCCAAAAGAACAACGGGTAATGATCACTTCTCATGATGCGTTCCATTATTTTGGCAAAGCTTTCAATCTTGAAGTATTAGCTATTCAAGGGGTTTCAACTGTTTCTGAACCTGGTTTAAAAGATGTTTCTAACCTTGTAAACTTAATTGTCAAAAGAAAAATTAAAGCCATTTTCGTTGAAAGTAGTGTTTCTTCAAAGTCAATTACTGCAGTTATTGAAGGTTGTAAATCCAAAGGACAAGTTGTCAAAATAGGAGGGACGATGTACTCAGATGCCTTGGGAGATAAAAAATCTGGCGCTGATACTTATTTAGGAATGATGGAAAGGAATGTTAAAACACTAGTGAACGCTTTAAAATCAAGATGAAACTAGTTCAAATATATACCAGATTTTCAATTGTGCACACACTGTATGCACAATTAAGTTGGAGTGAAAATAAAATATTTTTAACAGCTCAAACAACAACTTCTCTTAGCAATTGAAAAGGAATTAGAAAAAATAAAAGGATGAATCAAAAAAACAGCATAGAAGTTCATAATTTATCAGTAGCTTACAATAAAATTCCTGTTTTATGGGACATTGATTTTGAATTACCTCAAGGTCAAAT
>CANJKA010000192.1 GCA_947474675.1 Flavobacteriales bacterium | reverse complement strand
TTCATACACGCTGGACTATTCTTTTAAGTAACTTGACAACTAAAGACTTGGAAAGAACTTTTATTCATCCAGAACATGGACTCGAATTTCGATTGGATGAAAATATTGGAATCTATTCTTGGCATTGTAATCATCATTTGGCACATATTACATCTTTGAAAGAGCGGAAAGGTTGGTCTTGAAATTTTATGTAAATTGTTTAGAAAAAAACAAACATCAACTAAAAAAATATCGATACATTTGCTGAACTTTTTATAAAAACATTCAAACCATGAATAAACTAGTCAACCTCCTTAAAAACCAAACAATCGATTCCCACAAATGGGTAGACAACATCATTTCTGAATTTCCAGAAGATAAATGGTTTGAAACACCTGAAATCATTGAAACAAATATCGCTTGGCAAATAGGTCACTTGACTTTGAGCCTCTATTATTACAATATTGTTTTAATCGGATCTCCACAAGAAGATATCTCAAATGAAATAAACGTAAAGAAGTATTCTGAATTTTTCATGAGTGGTGAAAAACGAAATGAAATGAAATCTGAATTCACAAGAGAAACAATTTTGAAAAACTGGGAGCTTTTAAAAGAAAAAGCAATAGAATTTATTTCAAAACTTACTGATGAAGATTTAGATTCAGAAATCTTTAAATTACCAAAAGAACATCCATTTGCAAAAACAAAAGAAGACGCTCTTTCTTGGAATATAAAGCATACAATGTGGCATTGTGGTCAAATAGCAACTTTAAAAAGAATTGTTGACAAACCGTTTGATTTAACAATTAAAAAGAAAACCGAAAATAAATCAGTAATTGAAAGGTCGAATTAAAAAAGCATGAAAACAATCGCAAACAACAAACATTATTTCTACTTTCTTTTAATGGTATTTGGAGGTGGATTCACTTTCTATTATGCGATTTTAGGAATCATGGAGCATAATGGTCATTTTGATAGTCAAGAGTTTATAATTAGTACTTGGACTGATAATTTATATGCAAAAAGTATAACTTTTGATTTTTGGACTGGTGTCATAGCGGGTACATTTTTCATTTTAATAGAAGGGATTCGATTGCAAATGAAAAAAATATGGATATATTTATTCCTTACTATTTGTATTGCTTTTGCATTCGGCTTTCCTTTGTTTTTATTTATGAGGGAACTAACATTAAAAAAACTAAAATGAAATCTTTATCTACTCTTTTCAAAACAGCTAATATTATCGCTGCATTCGGATGGGCAATTTTAATCTTTTTACCGAATTGGGAATTAGCTGATGCCTCTATCAAATATGGAATAGTGGTCTCGCTTTCGGTGTTTTATTTATACTTAATTTTTGTCCGAAAAGATATTCATGAAAAAACTATCCAAAAAGAAACCTAACTTCATTGAGAGGAGTTCTGGAGCTTTTTCAAAATCCAAGAAATTTATTAGCCGGTTGGGCTCATTATTTGGCGTTCGATTTAATGTTAGGTATCTATATAAAACAACAAGCAAATGAAATTGGAATGAGTCATGCGTTGCAAATCCCTTGTTTTCTTTTGACTTTTATTCTTGGTCCTGTTGGTTATTTATTATTTGTTATTTTAGAAATCTGTATTAAATAACAAACATGGGACTAGACAGTGTTGAATTATTAATGGAGTTTGAAAAACATTTCAACATTGAAATATCAGACAAAGATGCTTCTGAGATTAATACTGTACAAGAAATGGTTGAATGTATCTCTAAATACCTTAACATTTCAGATCAAGGAGAATCATTAAAAGACACTATTTTTAAAAAAATAAAAGCCGTTTTTCATGATTATAAATATGCTGATTCAACGTTTTCTTATTCCGATAAAATATTCACTTTTTTATCTATAAACGAAGAAGAATCGTGGCTAAAAATATCGGTCGAAATTAATATTCCATTTTTTATACCAATTCCAAAAAACGACCGTTTTAGTAAGATATTTAAAAATCGATTTGAACGTTTACACACCGATACCAATTCAATCACAGTTGAACAATTCACAACTGCAATTTGTGCTCAAAATCACGAAAAATTAATTGACAAAGAAAATATAAAAAGCAAATTTGAAATTCTCATATCTGTTATTGGAATTACAACAGACAAACTAGGTATTAATATATTTGACATTCATCCGAGTAAAAACTTCATTAACGACCTAGGAATGAGTTAATAAAAAATCATTAAAGTGAAAAAAATTATTTAAAATCTTACATTCAATGTCTAATCTCTAATTAACATGAAACTCATTTACCTATTCTTGTTTGTTCTAGTGACATCTTGTGCATCAACAAATGTTTATCTTGATCATCCGATTCCTTATCATAGAACAAGTCAAAAAACTTTTAAATCAACGATTCTGGGCACTTATAAAGTTACAAACTCGATTCTTGATTCAAATTTTCTGACCGTTTTAAATGAATTATATAATCCTCTGATAAAAATTGATTCTGATACAGCTATATTTTTCACCGGAAATATGGAAGTGATTGTATCAAAAGATCTAATAACAATGAAAAAAAATATGACAATCTACACGAGTAAAACATATTACGATTCAAATTTCAGTGAAAAAGATAGAACTCAATTAGATACTATCCTATTCAATCACGACTTAGTGAAAATTATCACAAAAGAAACTATTGACACACTTATAGATATATCATCTCTAGATGTTATAAAAAAACACAAAGGAAATTACGTTTTAAACAAACATGTTGAAGAAGGATATCAACCAATATTTCTAATGATTGAAAATGAATCTAAATTACAAATAATGGATTTACATAGAGAAGATTTATTCGAGTATTATTCTGGTTTTCGCACTGAAAAAATGATGAATAAAGCAGAAGATGTTGATAATGGTAATACGATTAAACTTACTAACTCAGAGTTGAGATATCTAATTAAAAATGACCACTTAAAAAATAGATTTCATCTAGTTAAAAAATAGTAAGGGGCACAACTCCCTTAATAATAGGTGCTAATAAAAAAGAAAATTAAACCATCATTCTGGCTTTCAATTCAATAATTATTTCAGTTATTCTCGATTGTAAATCTACAGAATGATCAAGATCAACATTTTCTAGCGTTTTCGCCCATTCCATAAAATCAGCACTGTGCTCTACCCTTTTCCCTGTTTTCAAACTAATTGGAATTAATTTAGTTCGAATAATTGATTTTAAATGCGTCTCATTTTCATCCAACATAATTGATTCATAAATTAAAAAATCGTTTTCAACCAACAGCAATGTCGATTGAAGCTTCACCATTTCATTATATAGGGCAGGTTTCAAGTAAGAAATTTCATGATTTCCAACTACCCATGCTAAATCATTTTTATAATACTTTTGAAAATCAAAATTTTGACTATTTTTCAAATGATCTTCACGAGCATCTAAGTGATAATCCAAATACCTTGAATTATTCAAATGTCCAAACATATCGCAATCACTAAAGCGAATTTTACTAACTGAACTTGGATTTATATTTACCATATTATTATTTATTTAATATACCGTTCGGTATATTATAAGTTAAAAAATTTTACACTTTTAATTCATTTATCATTTTATCTAAGAAGTTCATAGATGCGTTCAAAAAATGAACTTTTCCCGTTGCTTTTACATGAATAACAGCGCCTTGAATAAGTCCACTTATAACAGAAATCACTTCAGTAATATTTGTGTCTGGTTTAATTTCACCTCTTTCTATACCTGTTTTTAAAAGATATTCGATAGCATCTCTCCAGAATCCAACTGCATCAGATGCTTTCTTTTTTAATTTTGGATGTGTATCGTCCGCTTCCGTTGAAGTATTAGCTATTGGACAACCTTGACTCAAAAAAGGAAGTTTTAAATAATTACGATACGTTTCGGGATAAACCAATAACTTATCAATACATGAAACTTTTGTATCCATGATTGCACGAATAAAAAGTACTACTTGCTGAAAATTGTAATCAAATGCAGCTAGAGCAACTTCATCCTTGTTCTCAAAATTACCGTAAATGCTCCCTTTTGTTAAACCAGTTGCAATCATCAAATCATTGATAGAAGTACCTGCATATCCTTTAGCATTGAAAACTGGAGCTGTTTTCTCAATAATAAATTGCTTAGTACGACTTGATTTTGAATTCATATCTATAATTAATAATGCAAATATACAGTAAAAAATATACCGAACGGTATAAAACTGATTAATTAATATTAAATACTTTAATTTATAAAAGCAATTAACATTAATTGCTTGAATTGACTTTTATAGATTGATGCTAAATCTTTAAATTTGAGAATTAATAATCCATTTTGAGAAAAAAATAGAGTAATTATTTTATTATGAGTTACTGAGGATATAATTTAAATTGAAAAACGATAACATAATCCCTCCCATTTGCAAGAGCGTAAAATTCATAAGACTTATGTTTATCCTGATTTATATAAAGAAGAAGAAGAAGAAGAATAATTACACAAACATTCAAATTAGAATTATAGTAAAGATTATCCTATTTAAATAAAAATAGTTAACTCCAACAAATCAAAATAATTTTAGTCCAATATTCGATAAAAAAATAGTAATTTTGGTGAAAAACCTAAAGCAAATTATAATATGAAAAAATTATCATATACATTTTACCTCTTCATTTTTCTTTCTATAAGTACATGTGTGAAAGAAAAAAAGGTTGTACCCAACAATGCTGAATTTGTGGAACTATCTGGCTATATGGCTGGAAATGATATATCAACTATCTTTTCAAATGATGGAAATCTATTAATGTGTGCCAATGACAGTAATAAAATCACCTTGTATAAAACTTCACAAGATGGTGCTTTAATATGGACTAAAAAATATAATTTTGACAATAATTACTCAACAACAGGATTAATTCAAACAGTGAGTAATGACATTTTTATTTGCACGAGTTCAGATAAAAATTATTCAACTTCATTATACGATATCTTACTTATAAAAACAAACGATATAGGAGATACAATTTGGACCAAAACGTATGGTACTTCCGACAATGAATACTTTAAGAGTATTATAAAAACATCCGATGGAAATATTTTAATCAGTTGTGAAACCAAGAATCACACAAATAATAATTTATCAGATGTTTATGTTTTAAAAGTAAATACTGATGGAGATGTAATATGGTCTTCAATATACGAAGACCTGAATTCAGAGGAGATTTTTAGTGTCCTTGAAACTCAAAACGGTGAATATTTATTAACGGGACAAGCCTATCCAGCCAATTTTGAAACACAAATATATTTACTGAAAATAAATTCAAGTGGTGAAAAATTATGGGACAAAAAAATGGGGGAAAAATGTACAGCTACTTCAACAATTGAATTATCAAATGGGGATTTAGTTATGAGTGGTAAAGTACTCTATAAAGGTGATGCACAACAGGCTATTGTAAAAACTGATAATCTTGGAAATCCAATTTGGTCGAAAATTTATGGTGATAATAAGCACTCTGAATATTGTACATCAATAAAAGAAAAACCGGATGGTACCTTTTTAATTTGCGGATATTCAACATCTATTAATAATTATGAAGTTAGACCAGATATTTTACTGAGCAATATTGATCAAAACGGAAATAAAATATGGTCGAAAATTTTCGGAAGTTCAAAAGATGACATTGCTCAAAACATGCTTTTAGATGCAAATGAAAACATTATTATTACTGGACATACAACCTCTGATCTTTATACACCAGCCATTTTCATTGTTAAAGTTGATAAAAACGGGAATTATTACTAATTGAAAATCAAATCATATCCCTATGCTAATAAAAAATCACGAATTCAAAGCAAAAGTTGATACATTAGAAGTTTATGAAAATATGCTTTTAACCCTTAACCCGATCCTTCAAGGAACAGATTTTCAAATCGACACTTATTTCAATGTTCAAAAAGGAAGATTAAAACTGCGCGAAGGAAATATTGAAAATTCATTGATCAATTACGATAGAGAAAACTTACTTGGATCTAAAAAATCTGAAATAATCTTATACCAGCACGAACCTAGTAAAGCGTTAAAAAGCATCTTAGAATTACAATTAGGGATCCTTACTATCGTTGATAAGAAACGTAAAATCTATTTCATCGACAATGTAAAATTTCATTTTGACGAAGTAAAAAACTTAGGTGTCTTCATTGAAGTGGAAGCGATCGATTCAGACAATAAATTTACTCCTGAAGAATTGAAAATTCAATGTGACCATTATTACGAATTCTTTGGCTTGAATGAATCACAAATGATAGATAAGTCATACAGTGATTTAATTGAGGATTTCAAAAATCAACCTATTGTAAATTAATTTTAAAAAGATTAACAATAAAAAGTTTAATTTTACCATCTAGACTCGAAATCATATTGGTGATTACATACAAAAGACTATTCGTGTCAAAACAGTTAAAAATAAAATAAAATGAAAACATATCTTCAATTCCTTCTAGTTTTAGTCATTTCCTTGCTAAGTTTTCAATCGAATTGTCAAACTGGTACTACTGAAATAAAAAAAGAAGAACCTTCTGATAGTATTGAAATTAAAAAGTTTTGGGTTTGGTTTAAAAAGAATGAAAAAACATTCAAAGAATTTCAAAAAAATCCAGACACAGTTTTAACACATATTTTAGATGCAGCCATGGAAATAAATCCAGGATTAGCAATTGAATTAGAACCGCCTGTT
>CANJKA010000191.1 GCA_947474675.1 Flavobacteriales bacterium | reverse complement strand
CAATTGCTCCTACTCCAAGTACTTTAATTCCTGGAACAACCAATTATTATGTATCAGAAACAAATATTGCAACAGGTTGTCAAGGTGCGATGTCTACTATTCCAGTTTTAATTAATGATTTAACAACATCAACTTTTAATGCTATTAATGCAGTTTGTGAAGGAGCACCCGCACCAACATTACCCATAATTACAACAAATACACCTGGTTATACAGGAACTTGGAATCCATCAACTATTAATACATCAACACCAGGAACTTCAACGTATACTTTTATACCAACAGTTGGACAATGTGCTTCAACTCAAACAATAGATATTACAGTTAATCCTTTACCAGATCTAATTATCACAACTCCTGCTGATGTTTGTTTTCCAGAAACAGTTGATTTAACAAGTTCAACAATAACAGCAGGAAGTACAGGAGCTGACTTGTTGACATATTGGTCAAGTATAACACCTTTAACTACACTAAGCACTCCAACTCAAGTCGCAACAAGTGGAACTTATTTTATTCAAAGTACTTCTCTTGCAGGATGTTCAAGTGTTACTTCAGTTAATGTTTTGATCCATTCATTACCAATTGCATCATTTACTACTTCTCCTTCCATTGTTCCAAGTTATTATACGCAAAGTACAATGATTAATAATTCTGTAAATGCAACAGATTACATTTGGGATTTTGGAGATGAAACAGCAACTTCAACATTATTCTCTCCTTCACATGAGTTTCCATATGATGTTTATGGAAATTATACTATAAAGTTAACTGCGATTTCAGAATTTGGATGTATTGACATTGCTTATGAAACAGTATCTGTAAAAGAGGAATTGGTATATTATGTACCCAATTCATTTACCCCAAATGATAATAATCTAAATGATGAGTTTTTACCTGTCTTTACTTCGGGGTATGATCCAACTGAATATTCTCTTTTAATTTTCAATCGATGGGGAGAAATCGTATTTGAATCGTATGATGCGAAAGTTGGATGGAATGGGAAAATGGGAGTAGATGGAAATACTGCTCAAAATGGAACTTATACTTGGAAAATTCAATTTAAATCTAAATTAAGTCCACAAAAACAAATTAAAATTGGCCATGTAAATGTTATTCGATAAAATTAGATTATTATTGAATAACTCCTTGAAACTTTATAATCTAAAAAACATTCTTTATTTGTTAATCAATTATTGAAAAATAAATCTATATCTATTTTATTGTTTTTTAATTATCTACGATACTGCTTCGCTGTGTTATATCTTATCACCATTTATAATTCATCGCTTTTTAACTAAGTTTCTTGCTTCGAAGTTGTTACGTTTGTCGCTCATGGTTTATTTTATATTAAGATAGAATTGGTTTATTTTAATTTTTAAACTTTACCATAAATTCCGTTATTATTATAAAATCTTGATCTCGTGATTTTTACTGATTTCAAAGTTAAAAAATAAACGGTTTAGTAATATTATTGTTATTTTTTTATCATTTTTTGGCAACCGTTTTTATATCTTTACGTCTGCTAAGAAGAACTATAAAAATTTACTATAACTATACTATGAAAAAATTTATTGATACTAAAAAAGTATCCATTCTTTCCTCAAAAGATATAAATTCTCCTTCTTTTTTAAATCATATTTTATCGATTTTCTTTTTCATACTTACATTTTCAATGTTTAGTCAAGAAAAAATAGATGAAACTTTTAAAATTATTTCAAATCCAGCGAATGAGAATTTAGATAATTATTTAATCGCCTTAAACACATCTAATTTTGAATGTTTTAGATTTGAAACAAAAAGTAGAATTCTTGTATTCAAGTCAGGTGTTACTGTTGAATTTTTCTCATATAAACAAGTCACTGAATCAGGACATCCCCAAGTTAACAATTGTTATATTTCAGATAGCGTAATAGTTAAGGAATATGAATTAGAATTAGTAGGAAATAAAATTGCTATTATGGCTCCTTATGATCAATCTGTAAAACGTGCTGTGAAATGAAAAATCAAACATTATTACTCGTATTACTAGTAGGTCTATTTAATTTTAATGTTTTCGCTCAGCCTGCAAATGACGGATGTGCTGGAGCAATAAATATTGGTTCTTTACCAACTCCTGGAGCATGTACAGCAGGATTACAAAATGGTGCAATTACAACAGTAACAGGTACAACCGTTGCTGCAACTGCTGATAATCCATTTATATTTCAAAACGGTTGCCAAGGTTCTGCCCTTAATATGAATGCACCATCAATAGATGTTTGGTATAAATTTACAGCTACAGGAACTACTTTTAACTTAAATTTAACTGGTTTCCCAAATGCCAATGTAGCCTTATGGTCTGGAACTTGTGGAAATTTAGGTGGTTATGCTTGTTCTATTGGAACAGCAGGAGGAACAACAACATTAGTAGCAACACAAATTCAAATAGGTTCAACTTATTATATTAGTATTTCTGGAAACACAGATACTCAAACGAGTACATTTACTTTAAAAGTTGACAATGATATTGATTGTAATAACTGTATGAGACAATCAAATATAACTGCTAATCCAATGCCTGTTAATGGTGCATATTCACCCGGACAAACTGTTCAATTTTGTTACCAAGTAACGCAATGGGAAGTTCAAAACACAAATTGGTTTCATGGAGTTCAAATATCTATGGGAAGTGGATGGACAGGAGCTATAACTGCTACAACTCCCGCTGCAACATGCGGAGGAACTTCAGGAACTTGGGTATATAAACCAACAGGAATAGGAGTTGTTAACGGAACAACTTGGGGACCTGGATTTTATTTTGAAGATGGAGGATCAGCAACAAATCCGGCAGATAATTTCGGAGATTATTGTTTTGGAACAGGTTTAAATTGGACATTTTGTTTCACATTAACTGTAAATCCAGCATGTACTCCTGGATCAGATTTAGGAGTCGATATTAATACTTCAGGTGATGGAGAATCTGGAAGTTGGTCATCAACAGGATGTATTGGCGATAATCCAACAGCTTTTAATGCAATCGGAACATGTTGTCCTCCTACTATGACAAGTACTCCAACTTGTATTAATGTAACTACAGGAACTGCAACAGCAACACCTTTGGCAGGAAGTGCTGCACCATTTACGTATTTATGGACTCCTGGAAATCAGACAACTCAGACTGCAACGGGATTAGCACCTGGAACATATACTGTTGCTTTGACAGATGCAAATTTATGTCAACGTTTTGCTACCGTTGTTGTTGCTTCTAATCCTTTACCAGCAGCTCCTACTTCAGCTCCTATAACATATTGTATAAATGCCGCAACAGTTCCATTAACAGCGACGTTAACTGGGGGTTGTACAACATTAAATTGGTATGGAACAAACGCAACAGGTGGAACAGCATCTTCAACAGGGCCAACTCCAACTTCAGTAGTAGCAGGAACAACAACATATTATGTATCACAAACATCAGCATTAGGATGTGAAGGACCAAGAGCTACTTTGGTTGTTACAATTAATCCTTTACCAATTGTTACTGTTAATTCACCAACTATTTGTGCTGGAGCGACAGCTGTCTTAACTGCTGCTGGAGCTACAACCTATTCTTGGACACCTAGTTCGTCAACAGCAAATCCATATTCAGTTACTCCAACAGTCACAACTTCATATACGGTAACAGGTACTTTATTAGGATGTGTTGGTACAGCAATCTCAACTGTTACTGTTAATCCACTTCCAATCATAACTGTAAATTCTCCAACTATTTGTCCAACATTGACAGCAGTCTTAACGGCGTCTGGAGCAACAACCTATTCTTGGTCACCTGGAGGATCAACAGCAAACCCTTTATCTGTAACTCCATTATCTACAACAACTTATACAGTAACAGGAACTACCTTAGGTTGTGTTGGAACAGCGACTGCTACTGTAACAGTTTCAAATTCACTAACAGTTACGGTTAATTCACAAACAATTTGTGCAGGTTCAACAGCGGTATTAACTGCAAGTGGAGGAACAACGTATGATTGGGACGCTGGAACATCTACACTTAATCCATATTCAGTTACACCTAATGTTACAACAAGTTATAACGTTACTGGAACATCAAATGGTTGTACAGGAACTGCAATAGCGACAGTAACAGTTAGTCCAATGCCATTAATCCCAATAACATTACCAGTCACATATTGTGAAAATGCAGTAACTGTTCCTTTAACTGCAACAGCAAGTGGAACAAATACATTAAATTGGTATGGAACAAATGCAACTAATGGAACGGCTTCCACTACTGCACCTACACCAAGTTCAGCAATAGTAGGAACAACTACTTATTATGTTTCACAATCAACAATTGGTGGTTGTGAAGGGCCAAGAACAACATTGGTTGTGACTGTTATTGCATTACCAATAGTAACAGTTAATTCACCTACAATTTGTCCAACTACATCAGCTACGTTAACAGCAACTGGAGCAACAACCTATTCATGGAATCCAGGTTTATCAACTGCTAATCCGTTAGTGGTTTCACCATTAGTAAATACTATATATACTGTAACGGGTACAACATTAGGATGTGTTGGAACTGCAACTGCAACAGTTACGATTTTAAACGCTTTAGTAATAACAGTGAATTCACCATCTATATGTTTAGGTGGGACAGCTGTTTTAACAGCAACAGGAGGAACAACGTATGATTGGGATTCAGGAACATCTACATTAAATCCATATTCAGTTACACCTTTAATAACTACAACATATACAGTAATTGGAACAACAAATGGTTGTACAGGAACAGCAACAGCGACCGTAACAGTAAATCCATTACCAGTAGCTCCACTTACTACACCTGTACAATATTGTCAAAATGATATTCCCGTTGCTTTAATTGCTTCAGCTTTAGTAGGAAATAATTTAAATTGGTATGGAACCAATGTAACAGGAGGAACAGCATCTTCAATTGCTCCAACTCCTAGTACATCAATAGCAGGAACAACCACTTATTATGTTTCTCAAACTGTTATCTCTGCAGGTTGTGAAGGTCCAAGAGCTACATTAATTGTAACAATTGATCCTTTACCTGTAGCACCAGTTACTGCACCTATTGAATATTGTTTAAATGATGCAACATCCCCATTAAATGTAACTCCTTTAGCAGGAAATACATTAAATTGGTATGGGTCAAATCCAACTGTAGGAGTCCCTTCATCTATTACACCAACTCCTTCTTCATCAGTAGCAACAACAACTATTTATTATGTTTCTCAAACGAATTCATTAACAGGTTGTGAAGGACCAAGAGCAGCTTTATTAGTTACAATTAACCCATTACCTTTAGCACCAAGTACTTTACCAATTATTTATTGTATTAATGATGTTGCTTCTCCCTTAAATGCATCTGAAAGTATGACTTCAACCGGAACTCCTTACATCTTAAATTGGTACGGAATTAATATTACAGGAGGTACTTCATCTTCAACAGCTCCAACTCCGAGCACATCATTAGCAATTACAACAATTTATTATGTATCCCAAACGAACCCAGTTACAGGTTGTGAAGGACCACGAGCAGCTATTAGCGTAACAGTCAATTCTTTAATAACACCATTGTTTACACAAATTAATTCTGTTTGTGAAGGAGTTACTCCACCAGTATTCGTAGTTACTTCGTCTAATTTTATAAGTGGTACATGGTCACCTACAATCAATACTTCAGTAATAGGGACAACTTTGTATACATTTACGCCAAATATTAATCAATGTGCTTCACCAACAACTATGTCAATTACTATAAATCCAAATCCAGTTTTACAAATTACAGATCCTTTACCTGTTTGTTTTCCAGAAACAGTTGATATTACAGCATTGGGAATTACAACAGGAAGTAATGGAAATGGTACATTGAGTTATTGGACTGACCAAGCTTGTACAAATTCATTGTTAAATCCAACTTCAATTAGTTCAAGTAATACATATTTTATACAAAGTACTTCATTAACTGGATGCGTTGATATTGATGCTGTTAATGTTATCGTCAATTCTTTACCGATTGCATCTTTTGTTCCAACACCTGTTGAATTGACAGGATTAAACTCGAACAGTACGATGGTTAATAATTCAATCAACGCTGTTACTTATTCTTGGGACTTTGGTGATGGAGAAACATCCATTTTAACAAGCCCAACACATGAATTTCCAGGAGAGATGGGTGGATCTTATACAATTACACTTACAGCTACTTCTGAATTTGGATGTGTAGACCAAGCCGTTGCTAATGTAAATGTAAAAGAAGAATTGATTTATTATGTTCCAAATACATTTACACCAGATCATGATACATACAATGAAACTTTCTTACCAATATTTACTTCAGGATATGACCCTTATGATTATACTTTGTATATCTTCAATAGATGGGGAGAATTAATTTTTGAATCACATGATGCAAAAATTGGTTGGATAGGAAACTATGGAGCAACAGGAGAAATGGTTCAAGAAGGTACCTATACTTGGAAAATTGATTTTAAACTTAAAAATGCTACAGAGAGGCAAATAATAGTAGGACATGTGAATATTTTAAAATAGTATTAATATTCTAATTTAATTTATGTTTAAAAAAAATAAAAAATTTAGATAATTATAATTTAACAATCTTATTAAGTTTTATTTTGTAGACAATTTATCTTAATGTGTTTAAATAAAAACAACGATTTAGAGAAAATATCTATATAATAAGCAACCTTTTATTTCTAATTACGTTTATTAATCATACTATGTTCTAATTACTATGATTAATAACTAT
>CANJKA010000190.1 GCA_947474675.1 Flavobacteriales bacterium | reverse complement strand
TGAAAAATTACAATATGCAATTGATGGAGTAAGTTCACCACGACATAAAGTAATTAATAATCTTCCTGGAAATCAGGGCTTTTGCCCGCTTATTCGTAAAACAGAAAAGCTTGAGAAATATATTGAATCTAATATTCGTCAAGAAAAAAGTAACTACTTAAATCGGGTTCATAAGGATATTCTACAAAGAGCCTCCTCCTTTCTTCTTCTAAAAGATTCAAAAGCATCATTTTCAATTGAGGGGGAAAATCCAAGAAACAATCGTGCTGCCCGTTGGGGAATAGCAATTGGGCAGGCGGGTAAAAATGAACTTTCAATAGCAGAATTGAATCGCTTGCAACAATTGGTAATTGAAAATGACCGATTTGTCAAAATGGGAATCAGGAGTCAGGAAGGGTTTATTGGAGATAGGGACCGTGCAACGCAAGAACCAATTCCAGATCATATTCCTGCGAAGCATGAAAATCTTGAACAACTAATGGCTGGCTGGTTACAAACACAAAAAGTACTCACAGAATCGCGAATGGACCCCGTATTGGTGGCTGCAAAAATCGCATTTGGTTTTGTTTTTATTCATCCTTTCGTAGATGGCAACGGACGATTACATCGCTATATCATTCATCATATTTTATCACAAACAGGTTATACCGAACAAGGAATTATATTTCCTGTTTCAGCATCTATTCTCACGCATATTAATGATTATGCAAAAACCTTAGAATCCTATTCACATCCAATTTTGAATTTTATTGATTGGAAAGCATCAGAAAATAATAATGTTGAAATATTAAATGATACCTTAGACTATTACCGCTATTTTGATGCCACAGCACAAGCTGAATTTCTTTTTTATTGTGTAAACGACACTTTGGTTAATATCATTCCCAATGAAGTTGAATATTTAAAGAAGTATGACGCATTCAAACAATTCCTAGACAATCGATATGAAATGCCCGATAATATGATATCTCTTATAGTTGGCTTTTTAGAACAAGGAAATGGAAAACTTTCAGTACGTTCACGAAAGAATGAGTTTTCTGCATTAACACAAAAAGAAGTCGAAGAAATAGAAACAACATTTAAAGAAATCTTTGACTTATAATTTTGTGTTTTTATCATTACTAATTCATCATACGGTAGAAATTATCTTTTTACCGTTACTCTTTTTTAGACGGTAGCTTCAAATCCATCACCCACTCCAAATCCTTATAAAAGCTTGAACTTTTTACGCTCAAGGTCACAATTAAGTAAGCTAGATAGTTGTTTATCAATTATCTAGATTTTTTATGTTCCCATATTGTTCCCACAATCTAAAAAACACTTAAAATAAATGTCGCTATTTAGAACGATAACAAATAAGAACCGCTACAAGTAGATTAATAGTTTGATTATTATTTTTTGTTTAATATTTCCAAAATTATTTCGTCAAATAAAAAACTGTATCTATGAAATATAAAATTCCATTTTGGGTTAATACGTTTTCATCGTGTAAGTCTTCTAATATTATCCCAAGTTCAGAGTTAATATAGTCATTATTACGATTATTTACAAATCCATTCGTCTTCATAAATTCTTTTACTTCGTTTAAATCTGTAGGAGATGTGATTGAAACATAGTTTTGTTGAACCACAGCATACAATACCTCATTTTCCTTTGTAAAACCTGATAACTCGTATGCCGTATCTGGGAAAAAGTAATTATGGAGTAGTAAATTATAGAAATATTCTTTCCATGTAGAATAATAGATCGCATCGTTTAACTTAATAACATGTTCGCCATCTTTTAAGAAGACTCTCTGTTCAGCTCCTTCACTAACATATTGAGAAAAATCAATTTCCTTTATCCATAAATTTCTTTCTGTGATAAAATCTTCTAATCTCTTTGTTTCTTGTTTTTTGAAGTGCTTTTCATCTTCAAGACCTGAACTTGGTGTATCGCCATCTTTAAGGTAACTGGTGATTGCTTGGATAATTGTTCCAGACCTAACTTCGCTCTTTCCTGAAAGGACATTGAATAATTCATCTTTTAAATTATTTGACATTTATAAAATACATTTGATTCTAACAAATATAAGAAATTAATAGATTGTATTCATTATAATGAAATACTATTTCCCAAGAGATTCGTTGTGTAAAACCTTTTCAATATCTTTCCATATATAGTTAGATATTTCTCCGCTTTTGGTCACAATTTATTAGAAACCCTAGTCTTCATTGAAGATTAGGGTTTTTTCGTGTCTAAACCCCCAGCGGATAATTTTTCAAAATAAACGTCCTTATTTGGCTAATCTATTGATTTTTAGTGTGCATGTTTAAGTTTGAACTTATCTTGAATGCTAATAAGTTAAAATTAATGTTTGAATATATAAGCAAATATGCATATATTTGTATAAATATTCAAACGTTATGGCGAATAAAAGTCCGATATTACTTCCGAAAACAAAAAAAATTCTATCAGAACTTGGTGAGAACATCAAACTTGCTCGACTTCGTAGAAAATTCAGTAGTGAACAAGTTGCTGAACGAGCTGGGATTAGTCGATCAACTCTTATTTCAATTGAAAAAGGATATGAAGGCGTTAGTATAGGCTACTATTTAAGCGTCCTTCATGTTTTAGGTTTGGAAAAGGACTTTCTATTTATTGCAAAAGATGATGAATTAGGACGAAAACTTCAAGATGCCAATTTGATTACAAAAGAGCGTGCTCCTAAAAGAAAATAAGAGATGAGTAAAATAGATAATAAAAGGATTGTATTTGTTTATGCTGACTGGGAAGGTTTAAAAGGTCCAATTCTTATGGGAACTTTGTCTGCAACTCATTTAAGGGGCAAAGAAATATTTTCTTTTGAATATAATAATGATTGGTTAAAATCTGAATATTTACAAATCCTTGATCCTGACCTACAACTTTATTCAGGTCTTCAATATCTCCAGGATGAAACAAAAAGTAATTTAGGAATATTCTTAGATTCTTCACCAGACAGATGGGGTCGGATTTTAATGCGAAGAAGAGAAGCTGCATTGGCACGACAAGAACAAAGAACACCAAGTAATTTATATGAAACCGATTATTTATTAGGTGTTTATGATGGAAATAGAATGGGTGGGATTCGATTTAAATTGGATGTTAACGGTCCGTTTCTAAATGACAATAAGGAGGTAGCAAGTCCTCCATGGACATCGATTAGAGAATTGGAGCAAATTAGTTTACGTTTAGATGATGATGATGTAATCAATGATCCGGATTACTTAAAATGGTTAAATATGTTGGTTGTGCCAGGTTCTTCTTTAGGAGGTGCTCGCCCAAAAGCAAGTGTTTTAGATAACAATGGTAGTTTATGGATTGCAAAATTTCCTAGTAAAAATGACCAGTCTGATATAGGAGGATGGGAAATAGTTACCTATGAACTAGCCATTGCTGCAGGTATTAATATGATTGAATCACAAGCTAAAAAATTCAGCAGTAACAGCCATACTTTTTTAACAAAGCGTTTCGACAGATCTGAAAATGGAACTCGAATTCATTTTGCTTCAGCAATGACTTTATTAGGTCATATAGATGGAGAAGATAGTTCTGAAGGTCTTAGTTATCTTGAATTAGCAGAATTTATCACTTTAAATGGAGTGAAAATAAATGAAGATTTAGAGCAACTTTGGAGACGAATTGTATTTAGTATTTGTGTTTCCAATACAGATGATCATCTTAGAAATCATGGTTTTATTTTGACTTCTCAAGGATGGGTTTTATCTCCTGCTTATGATATTAATCCCGTTGAAACAGGAAATGGATTAAAATTAAATATTACAGAAAATGACAATGCCTTAGATTTAAAACTTGCACTAGAAGTATGTATTTATTTTAGATTGTCGCAAAAAAAGGCTGAAGAAATAATTGAAGAAGTAAAATCGAGCGTTAAAAAGTGGAGAAAAATTGCTTCAAAATATGGGATATCAAACGCTGAACAAGAATTAAAATCAAGGGCATTTCAACAGTCAGAATTGTAAATTGATTATTGTAATCATGTCCAATTAATCATAGAAATATGAACATGTTTAGGAAATGTGTTCATTTATTTAAAATTCAGTATTTTTAAAATATCCTCAATCAATATGTTTGAACTTTTTACATCCAAGGTCACAAAATCATCAAAATTCAATTCTTCGTTGAAGAATTGAATTTTTTTCTCACTGAACAACAAAACTATAATTATGCTTTTCTGATAATTCAATACGATAAGTTCCCTTGCCTATTTTTTTATCTAATTTTATTTCTAAACGATTGTTAGAAATTGTTCCTTCAAATGATATCAATTCTCCCAAAATATTCGTGATTTTAACATCTTTTAGAATCAAATCATTTTCAACACCTTCAATAATAATTGTTTCATTTTGAAAAATAGGATTCGGATAAAGGACCGTTTTCTTTTCAAGTTCATTTAATGAAACTCCACTTAATGTTCCTTTTCTATAAATTACAGCTCCTGAATTATAATCTTGATACACCAGATGAATTTCATTGCCTTTCACAACTAAATCTGGATTCGTTTGAGATCCTGTGGTAATCAAATTAACTTGGTGTTTAGTGTCGTTTAGTTGTGTTAAAGTTCCGTCTGTTGAAATAGCACAAAAAACCTCATTGTTACTGGTTTCAGCTTCTGCCCATGCAACAACCAAAGTGTTCCCTTCATTGGCAATTCGTGGATAAATTTGTTTCCCATTGATATTCGTTGGAGGTGTTAACATTAAATTTTCCACAAATGAAATTCCTCCAGAAGTACTGTTATTAGAAACATAACATCTATTGTAACCCGAACCCTTTGAAGCAAATGTAGTAACGAGTCCGTTTGGAACAAAAACGCCATCTGGACCGGTTGAAGGACAATAATTAATGTTCCAATTCATCTGATCTACATTTTCATAAGTTGGAAATGAAAGTCCCCCATCTGAAGAATATATAGCATAAATATCTCTAATATCTGCGTCATTATTTCTATACAGTATAACTTCTTCATTACCTTTAATCACAACTTCAGCTGGGCAACAATCACATGCTTCACCTGGAACTGAACCATCAATATCAATTTCAGGACTATACGTTAATCCTCCATCTATTGATTTAGAATAAATATAATGAGGATTAATATCAGTTCCTTCATGAGCCATATACGTTAAAAGTGTATTTCCATTTATATCCATGTCTATTGCTGGAAACCAAACTCTACCAGTTTCATGACTATCAACTCTTACCGTGTCTGAAAATGTTAAACCTCCATCTACAGAACGAACAATGTATATTTTTCCAGTTTCAAATGGTAAAGCTTTAAAGGCTGCAATTATAGTATCTCCTGCTGATGCAAAATCAGGACCTGTCCAATAAGAAAGATACGTTTGTAAATTTGGAGGTAAAATAGAAATAGGTGTTTCGAAAGTTGAACCGTTTCCTTTTGAAACAAATAAATACCCTTCTGTACCTTTCCCAAAAAGCACAAGTGGGTTTCCATCTGCTGAAACACATACTCTTGGTCGAATATTACTATATAACAATCCATCTGCTACTTTTATTTCTGGTCCCCAAGAAATTGCTGGTTGAGCTGAAATATTAAATTTTATTGCAAAAATAAAAACTAAAATAACTAATTTCATATACCTAATTTTTTATAAATATACTAAAGATTCTAAAATAAAATTTGGAGGCTTCAAACAACTAAAATTAAGAATAAATAACATTTTCATAATATCAGTTTATGGAATCCGTTATTCAAAATCATCTAACTTTAAAACGAATTAACTTGTAAAACGAATCGCCATGAAACACGTTCAACTTGAAAAACCTTGTTCCGAAGATTGGAACCAAATGAATTCGACACAAAAAGGTGCTACTGAAGTTATTGATTTTACCAATAAAACTACGGTTGAAATTAAATCTATTTTTAAAGAATTTAGTGGACAATCTATGTGTGGTCGAATTTCTGATCATCAATTACTCACCTTAAATAGAGAGTTTGAAAATTGGAAAAAGCTAAATAGTAAGGCGTCGTTTCAAAGTATTTTCCTTTTTGCAATGCTAATAGTTTTTGGATTGAGTTTGTTTAGCTGTGAAACGGAAAAAGATAGAAAAACGATTACTAAAATTCAGAAAATATTCTCAAAAGTAGAGCTTATTCCATCCGATAATGAAAATTCTAAACAAGTGACTCCAATCGTCAAAATGGAGACAATTACTCCTATAAAGCATATTATTCAAAAAAACAATACCATAAATGAATTAGTAGAAATTACAAAAAATATGGAAGAAATTACAATAGAAGATGATTTAGAAGAAAAAACAATCACTGTTTATGCCGGTGGAATGAGATGGTCTGAAGCATACACAACTTTTCTTACTGAATCTCCTGTATCACCAGAAATTTTATACGATGAAAACGGCGAAATTATCCCAACCACATTTACATCAAAACTATTCCCAAATCCAGTAATTACTTCAACTACCTTCGAAATCGGGTTGCCAGAAAATGATTTATTTGTAATTCAACTTTTTGATAATACTGGAAAATTTATCCGCAACATTCATGAAGGAAATTTAGAAAAAGGGACGCGTCGATTCCCAATTGACATTGCGGAAGAGCCACTAGGAATGTATCTACTATAATGGACCCAATTGACTGGACAGGTTTTTACCAAAGCTAAGATGTTTTTATGACATAGAAACATTGGAATAATAAAAATTATTTGGAGCGATTTGATTCAATGAATCATGTCTTCTCTCTTTATTGTAAAAATCAATATATTTTCT
>CANJKA010000189.1 GCA_947474675.1 Flavobacteriales bacterium | reverse complement strand
GTTTATACATATACTGTTGTTGGTGTAGCACCCTGTGTTAATTCATCTTCAACTGTAACTGTAACAGAGACAACTGTTCCAGTAGCTGGAACTTCTGCTTCAATAACTTTATGTGCCAACGGTTCAGCAGTTAATTTATATTCTTCTTTAACGGGTTCTCCAGCAATTACAGGTACATGGTCTGGTGGTTCCGTTTTAACAGGAGGTTATTTAGGAACTTATAATCCTGTTACTGCTTCGGCTGGTATTTATACATATACTGTTACCGGAGCTTCTTGTATAAATGCAACTGCAACAGTAACGGTTACTGAATCTGCAGTACCGGTAGCTGGAACTTCTGGTTCAATTACTCTTTGTTCAAATGGAGCTTCTGTTAATTTATTTTCATCGTTAACAGGTTCTCCTGCAGCGACTGGTGTTTGGACGGGTGCTTCAGTTTTAACAGGAGGGAATTTAGGAACTTATGATCCAGTTACTGCTACAGCAGGGATTTATACATATACCGTTTCTGCAACTTCTTGTACAAATGCAACTGCGACAGTAACAGTGACTGAAACAACTGCTCCTGTTGCTGGAACATCAGGTGTAATTACACTTTGTTCGAATGGAACAGCTGTTAATTTATTTTCTACGCTGACCGGATCTCCAGCTTCAACAGGTGTTTGGACAGGTACTTCAACTTTAACAGGTGGTAATTTAGGAACGTATGATCCTGTAACAATGACTGCAGGAGTTTATACATATACAGTATCTGCAGCTTCATGTACTGATGCTACTTCTACTGTTACTGTTACAGAAACAACTGCACCAAATGCAGGAACAAACGGTACAGTTACAATTTGTTCAATTGGTGCAGCTCAAAATTTATTTACACAATTAGGAGGTTCTCCTGACGCAACTGGGACATGGTCTGGAACATCTGTTTTAGGTGGTGGTAACTTAGGAACATATGATCCAGCGACCATGGCTCCTGGTACGTATACATATACTGTTTTAGCAACAGGTGGTTGTCTAGTTAATTCAACTTCGACAGTTGTTGTTACTGAGGTTCTAACTCCAGATGCAGGTTCAGTTGGATCTATTACTGTTTGTTCAAATGGTGCTGCTGTTAATTTATATAGTTCATTAGGTGGTTCACCAAATACTTCTGGAACTTGGTCAGGTGGTTCGGTTTTAACAGGTGCTTATTTGGGTACTTATGATCCTGCCACTATGTCACCAGGAGTTTATACTTATTCTGTGGTAATTGCTGGTTGTGTTCCAAATGCTTCTTCAACTGTAACAGTAACAGAAACAACAGCACCTAATGCTGGAACCAATGCAACAGTAACAATCTGTTCAATAGGAGCATCTCAAGATTTATTTACCCTTTTAGGAGGCTCGCCTGATGCAACAGGAGCATGGTCAGGAACTTCAGTTTTAACAGGAGGGAATTTAGGAACTTATGATCCAACTACAATGACACCTGGAACTTATACGTATACTGTTTTAGCGGTTGGTGGATGTTTGGTTAATTCAACTTCAACGGTTGTTGTAACAGAAATTTTAACTCCTAACGCTGGAACTGTTGGATCAATTACTGTTTGTTCAAATGGAACACCGATTGATTTATTCTCCTCTTTAGGAGGTACGCCTAATACATCAGGAACTTGGTCAGGAGGATCTGTTTTAACAGGTTCTTATTTAGGTACTTATGATCCATCTACAATGATACCTGGTGTTTATACTTATTCTGTTATAGTCGTTGGTTGCGTTCCGAATGCTTCATCAACTGTAACAGTAACAGAATCAACGATTCCCGTAGCCGGTTCAAATGGAACTTTAACTGTTTGTTCAAATGGTTCATCTGTTAATTTATTTTCATCTTTAGGTGGGACTCCTGATATTAATGGAACATGGTCAGGTTTATCAGTTTTGGCAGGTGCTCATTTAGGAACATTTGATCCTTTAACAGCTTTAGCAGGAACTTACACATATACTTCAACAGCAACATCTTGTACTAATTCAACAGCTACTGTAATAGTAACTGTTACAACTGCTCCAGAAGCAGGGATTTCAGATGATATCACAGTTTGTTCAAATGGACCTTCAATCGATTTATTTTCATCTTTAACAGGTTCGCCTAATACAACAGGTGTTTGGACTGGTCCTTCTTTATTAACAGGTGGATATCTTGGAACTTACGATCCTTCTACTTTATTACCTGGAACATATACATATACTGTTTCAGCTGCTTCATGTTCAAATTCAATTTCTACTGTTGTTGTCACAGAAACGACAGCTCCAAATGCAGGTGTAGATGGATTAGTAACCGTTTGTTCAAATGGAACTTCAATAGATTTGTTTGCTTCATTAACCGGTTCACCTGATGCTTCAGGAACTTGGTCAGGACCATCAATTTTGACTGGAGGAAATTTAGGATCTTATAATCCATTTACTTTAACTGCCGGGACTTATACATATACAGTTGCAGCAACTGCATGCTCAAATGATATTTCAACAGTTACAGTTACAGAAATTACGGCTCCAAATTCAGGGACAAATGGATCTATAACAGTTTGTTCGAATGGATCATCAGTTAATTTATTCTCTTCACTGATAGGCACTCCAGATATTTCGGGAACATGGTCAGGACCTTCAGCTTTAGCTGGTGGACATCTTGGAACTTATAATCCATCAACTTTAACAGCAGGAACATATACATATACTATTTCAGTTGCTTCTTGTACAGATGTATCTTCAATTGTTAGTGTAACTGAAAGTGTTTCATTAGTTCCAGTTGTTGACCAAGTGATTCAGCCAACTTGTTTAATAGCTTTAGGATCTATTGAATTCTCAGGATTACCATCTGTAGGAAACTGGACAATAACTTCTATTCCAGCAGGATATTCTTCAACTGGTTCTGGACCAATTACTACTGATACAATTTTTAATGTAAGTGCAGGTTCATATACATTTACAGTTACGAATTTAGACGGTTGTATTTCTTCGACTTCTGGAAATGTTGTTGTAGGTGCTCAACCAATAACACCTCCAGCGCCATCAGGTGATTTAGTTCAAGAATATTGTTTAAAGTCAAGCTCAACTATAGCTGATTTAGTTACCAGTTCGGGAATCAATATTCAATGGTACGATGCTTATCCTGGCGGTAATTTGTTAAATCCTTCGTCGGTTTTGTTAGACGGAGTTCATTATTATGCAACACAAACTTCTGGAGGATGTGAAAGTGTTTTAAGTCTTGATGTTGAAATTATTTTAGATAATGTAGAATTGATTCTTGTTTCTAAAACTATACCAAATTGTGGATTATTAACAGGAAGTATTGTTGTAGATGCGATTAACGGAATGGGAACGTATAACTATTCTTGGTCAAATGGTACAATTGAAAGTACGTTAGTTGGAATTGGAAATGGCGATTACACTGTCACTGTTATTGATTCATTGGGATGTACAGATCAATTGATTGTAAATATTGATTGTAAAAAAGTTATTCCTGAAATAATAACAGGAAATGGAAATGGTAAAAACGATGCTTGGGTTTTAGGATTAGATGCAAAAGCTCAAGTTCAAATTTTTAATCGTTGGGGTAGTTTAGTATATACCGCTTTACCTTATTTAGATGATTGGGATGGGAAAGCAAATGAAGGTGGTGTTTTGGGTAAAGAGTATTTACCAAGTGGAACTTATTTCTATATTATTGACTACAATAATGGAGAAAAACCAGTTTCAGGATATATAGAATTTATTAAATGATAATAAGTATAAAAACAAAAAAAATGATTTCATTTAAAAATATATTAACATTTATACTTCTAATTAGTTTTTCGGCGATAGAAGCAAATGCACAACAAGATGAACAAAGTAGTTTGTATATGTTTAATCCTTTACAATACAATCCTGCGTATGCCGGTAGTAGAGGTGATTTAAGTGTTACAGGTGTTGTTAGAAGTCAATGGATTGGTGTTGGAGGAGCTCCTAAAAGTCAGTTTTTGTCAATGAATTCGCCTATTAAATTAAAAAATATGGCTCTTGGATTTAATTTATGTAACGATGCAATTGGAGCAAAAAACAGAACAAGTTTCTATGGAGATTATGCGTATACGTTAAACTTTGAGAATGGACGTCGTTTGAATTTAGGTGTTTCTGCAGGAGGTGAACAGTTCACTGTAAACTACAATAAGTTATTAGCGTATGACCCGACAGAGACAGATTATATTACTTCTTTTTCACAGTTTAATTTCAATGCTGGAGCAGGTTTGTATTATTATACGAACAAGTTTTTTGCTGGATTGAGTGTGCCTCGTTTATTTCAATCTAGCTTAAAAAACAATGGAATAATTTTAAGTGAAACGTTTACAAAAAGACATTATTTCTTAACTGCTGGATATGTATTTAAAGTAAATTCGGTGATAGATTTGAAAACAAGTATATTATTTAAAGTTGTTCAAAATGCTCCAGTTACAGCTGACTTAAATGCAAGTTTCTTTTTCTATAAAAAGTTTTGGATAGGAGGGATGTATCGTTTCAATGAATCTGTTGGAGTGAATGTTGCCTACCAAATAAAAGAATCTTTGATGTTTGGATATGCCTTTGATTATGCAATAAATGATTTAAGCAGAATTAACAATATGGGGTCTCATGAAATCATGTTGAATTACAGTTTAAACAAAAAGAAAGCTTTTGGTTCTCCAAGATATTTTTAAAAGAATACTAAAAATTAGATTATGAAAAAATTCCTTCTTGTAGGATTTATGTTGACAATTACAGCTCAACTTATCAGTCAAAATGCAAAAATTAATCAAGCTGAATCTTATTTTAATACATATAGATATGCTGAAGCTTCTCCTATTTATAAAGAATTAATTTTAAAAGATAATTTAGATATTAATAAATACGATTCAATTTTCAGACACGCTGCTGTATCTGCTGATAAAAGTCGTGATTTTATTTTTGAAAATGATGTATTTACGAGACTTAGTTTAAGTTCAAAATATACTTTTGATGATGCCTATTCTTATTTTAAATTAAGTGTTTTTTTAGGTTTTTACGAAAAAGCAAAATTAATTTTAACGAGTTCAGTTGTAACAAATAGTAATGATCTAAGAAAAGAAATTCTAAATCAATATAATGGAGGAAATGTATGGGTAGAATTAAACAGAGACACTTCACTTTATACAATAGATAAATCAACTTTTAATTCAGGGAAAGGAGATTTTAATCCGATTTATCATCCAAATGGATTGGTATTTAGTTCTGCTAGAGATATTAGTTATAGCAAATCAACAATTGATAATTCTTCTTATTTGAATTTATATCAATTTTCAATTATTGATGGCAATGTAAATCAAATTAAATTTTTGGATAATTCAAAACATGATGGAACTGCTTTTTATGATAGTCTTAATAAAATTTGGTATTTTTCTAAAAATTTAGAATATACTAAATTGTCAAAATTAACGACTACAGGATTGTTTATTTACGATGAAAAAACGAAAGTTGAAACAGCATTTCAATACAATAAAAATGAGTTTTTTTTAGCTCAGCCTTCTTTATCACAAGATGGTCAGACATTGTGGTTTAGCTCAGATATGCCAGGAGGAGAAGGAGGATCTGATATTTGGTCTTCAAAAAAAACAGCGACAGGTTGGGCTGAACCAATTAACGCAGGGAAAATGGTAAATACTAGAGAGAATGAAATGTTTCCTTATTTAAATAATTCAATTTTGTATTTTTCAAGTAATGGTCATGCAGGACTTGGAGGTTTAGATTTATTTAAAGTTGAAATGGTTGATAATACTTCTAAATCTATTTCAAATCTGGGAGCTAATCTAAATTCTACTGGAGATGATTTTTCAATTGTTTTAGATAAGTCAGGAAAGAAAGGTTATTTTTCAACTAACAGAGATAATTTCATCGATCATATTTACAGTGTTGTTATTATCAATTTAGATTTTGTTTTTATCGGAACAATAGTTTCTGATTTAGCAGAAGGAAAAATTGAAACTTTACCAATTTTTGTAAAGAAAGATGGTGTTGTAATTGATACATTGTATCCAAATAATAAAGGGAAATTTGAATTCAAAGGAGATAAAAATAGTAACTATTCTTTTGAAATTAATGATTCAGAATACCTTCCTTTAAAAGAAGATTATTCAACAGTTGGAAAAACGATGAGTGATACAACGATTAGAGATTTTAAGTTGGTTTCTAAATATGTTAACGTAACAGCTAAAGTATTAGACGATGTTACAAATGAACCTTTGCCTAACACAACTGTTTCGATTAAAGATGCTGTAACTGGTGAAATAAAAATGTTTGTTTCAGATGATAAAGGAGAAATACATACAAAATTATTGAGAGACAAAGCGTATGATGTAAATGCTAAGCATGAAGGATATATTGAGAACAATACTCCTTTCAAAACAGAAGGTACAGATGTTGAGATGATACTTCCTGTAAAAATGCAGAAAATAAAAGTCGGAACTAAATTAGATGTTACTGCCTTAAATTATGATTTAAATAAAGCTACTTTAAAAGCAGAAGGGAAAGTTGAATTAGATAAAATAGTGATGTTTTTAAAAGAAAATCCGACTGTTCAAATTGAACTTTCATCCCATACTGATGCAAGAGGATCTGATGAACAAAATATGCTTCTTTCTAAGAGAAGAACCGAAAGTAGTGTAGCATATTTAATCTCTAAAGGAATTAAACCAAGTTCAATTGTTAGTAAATGGTTTGGTGAAACAATGTTATTGAACAAATGTAAAGATGGTGTAGTTTGTTCTGAAGCTGATCACACAATTAATAGAAGAACTGAAATAAAAGTTTTAAGTGTAGATTAATATACAATTTATTCCTATTAAACTTTTAAATAT
>CANJKA010000188.1 GCA_947474675.1 Flavobacteriales bacterium | reverse complement strand
TATTGTTGATTTAGTGTGTGTTATGTTTTTAATTATTGAATAAAAAGATCTAAAATATTTAAAAATTGAATAGTAAGGTTAAAAAAATAATGTTGTAAAAAAATCATTTAATCCAATTTTTGTATGAAAATTCATCAAAAAGTTGTAATTTTTTAAGTTGCTTTTATTTATAATAAAGCAAAAAAAAAGAGGTTTTCAATGACGAAAACCTCTCCAGTAGCAATGTTATATGTTTTTTACTTTTTCACTATTCTTTGTGAACTAATACCAGAATCACTTATTACTTTAATCATATAAATTCCTGACTGAACTCCATCTAAAGAAATGAAATCACCTGATATAACATCTTTCAATTTAGTAATTAATTTACCTTGAAAATCATACATTTCAATTGAAACATTATTTGCTTCTTTAAAAGTTATTTGTATATTTTCAGATGTAGGATTTGGATAGATTTTAAACTGGTTATTTAAAGTGTTTAATTCACCAATTCCGATCGTGTTTACAGTAATACAAGCTGATTTTTGAGTACAAAATCCATTCGAAATAACAACGAAATAGGTTCCATCTGTTGAAGCAGTATAGGTTGAATTTGTTTCACCAATTAGTAGCGTTTCTGTGGCACAATTATACCACTGGTAATTTAAAGGAAAACCTATTCCATTGGCAGTAAGGTGAATTCCAGATTGTGCTGTGATTGTTGGATTGATGGTTGATGAAGTTATAGTTGCTGTTACTAAGATTCTATTACCATTTACACATGATCCATTTTCACTCTGAGCATAAAAATTATAGGTGCCACTATTTGCGGAGGTTGGTAAAACAGAGGTTCCAATAGTTTCTAATTGGTTACCTGTTCCTATTTGAGTTCCACCATTTAGAGCTGTCCACCATGTAATTGTTGAGTAAACAGGCTTTGAATAAGTGATTGAAATATTTGCAACTCCATTTCCTAAAGGGAATAAACATTCTGCACCAGGATTTTCATCCCATTGATCCCAATAATGGATATTTATTGTTCCTCCATTTATTGGAAGGAGACTTGGATCTATATTAATTGAATAATCAAAAGGGTTTAAGTCAAACGCAGTATTAATTCCTGATTGACCAGCTTGAGTTACAATTCCAGAGAACCCAATCATTGTTTCAATTGCATAAGATTGGTCCAAAGGTGTTAAATTTGGATAACTAAATAACGCACCAGAAATGACAGAACCTTCTGGAAGTGATGGTATTAATGCAGTTGTGAAAATTTCACCTGGATCAAATCCTGTTTCAACTGGTTGAGTTAATACATTTATCGGAATAACCAATGTAGCTGTTTCATATCCAATAATTGATTCGGCACTTATGATAGCAGATAATGTATTGATACAAGATGAGGCATCGAAACCAATTGGCAGTGGGACTGGAGAAGGTTCTGAAAATGTCATGGTAATGGTAGAACTTAATTCGTTCATTGCTCCTTGAACTATAATTGAATAAGTACCAGCTGTAAGATTTGTTGGTATTGGTCCAAATGCTCCTCCATTAATTGAATATGTAAAAGGTGGAGTTCCACAATTTACGGTTGCCAGTGTAAATGTACCATTGTTATCTCCGTTACAAATCAAATCGTTATGTGTTAAAATAACATTTATAGGGTCAATATTTACTAATACTTCAACACGATCACTTGAAGGACAGTTGCCTAAAGTTTCAGAAATCCAATAAGAAGTATTGGAAGAAATATTACCAGTTGTATATGGATTTGAAGTTGAGATTTCGCTTCCTCCAATTTGAGTTGTGAACCATGAAATAGTGCTTCCTGAATAATTAGGTGTGACAGTTAATTCTGCAGATGTATTCATACAAACTGAAGCTCCTAGTGATGTTGGGTTTATGGAAGGACAGATGATATTGACGGTATAATCTTCAACTTCACCATAAAAGAATAATTCAGAACAAGGGTCAGTAATTGTGCCTTGAAAAATATCATAAAGTTGAACTCTCATAGTTGTCAATCCAATACTTGCTGTTGAAGGAATTGTGAAATTTCCCGTTAAATTTGGATTAGTTTCAGTTGTTGAATTTGTCGATGAATAAACTAATTCAGATGGAACTTCATAAAGTCCATTTTGGTTATAATCAATGTATACATTTACATTAGAATTAATAATATTTAAATCAAAATTAATTTGACTTACATTTATTGTCTGAATTTCACCAATTGATAAATCCGTTGCAGGAAGATTAAGGTAGGAAGTATATCCATTTAATGATGAAGGATTATTATATGAAGGAGATGGATCTCCATTGTTTAAAGTGCCAATTTGTACGTTACCTATGTCTGAGTAATTTGGATCTGATGGTGTAGAAGTGCATAAACAAAAACCAGTAGAAATAACTATAGAATTTGAAGTAGCAGAGTTAGAAGAACAAGTTACAATGCAATTGTAATAGGTATTACTTGTTTGAGAAGTTGTCAATATTGAAGAAGTCGCTCCAATAATATCAGTAAATGTAATGTTGTCAAATGAGGATTGCCATTGATAAGTCTCCGAATTTCCTGGTGATGTATTTTCAAGAGATAGGGTAAAATCTAAACCTGGACATATTGATGACGCTGTTGAAAGTGTATTACCCGGAGTTGGGGTTCCTAAACAAACAAAGGGGTATGAATCCCAAGAAACATCATCAATAAATATGTTATTCCCCATTGCACTAGTTGCATTTAGAATTAAATAATTACTTGGGCCATTGAAAGTTAAAGGGACATTGAAAGTGTACTGATACCAACCAATTACTGATTCAATTGGTAGTTGAGATATTGGTCTATTCACAGTGCCTAAAGAAGTTGCTCCTGATAAAGTGGCTGTAGTATTTATTAAAACATCTATTTTATCAGCATTTGAAGGATTTGTATTATCTCTAAATACCCAAAAACTTACTGTTGCTGTATTTGATCCTATATATGATAAGTCATATACTGGAGAAATTAATGCTCGTTGTCCGTTGTTTACAAAAGCTGAATTAAAACGTGCTTCTCCAGCTCCTGAATGTGGTGATTGAACAGGGAAAGAACCAGTTGTCACTCTTACCCAGCTATTTGTGCCACTGGTTAATAAATTTGTCCAATCTGTTGGCGGAAATGTAGCATTGTCAAAACTTTCAATGTTAACAGTCTGAGAAATTAAAGGTTGATTTAGAAGAAAAAAACCTAAAATAAAAAGATAGAAAGGTTTGGGTGTTTTTTGTTTTGCTTTCATTTTTTTTAGCTATAAGTTAATAATAAGACAATTTTTTATAAAGTTTGTAAAATGATATTATTTTATAATTTGATTAATGTTTTTAAATATACTAATTAATTTATAAAATAAATCTAAGTTATAAATTATAAAACGATTATTTTGATTAAAACCTTTGGTAGGTGTTGTTTTTAAATAAAAAACAATATTTTAATCGGGTTTATTGTGTCTTTAAGAGTCAAATAAGTTTATTTTGTCTTGTTTTTTAAATAAAATATTATTAAGTTTGAATCTTAAGTAATAACAAAATTATTAATTTATGAAGAAAAACTACTACACATGCAAATTGATTTTTCAATCATTTACTAAATGTACAATTGCCGCATTTTCACTTTTCTTATTTGCAAATGAAGTAAATGCACAAGGATTACCATGTCTTTCAAATGCACCTGCAATTAAGCTTAAATTTGATGTTTTTCCAAATACGGTTGGGAATAATGCACCTTTTGATTTAAACGTTTTTGCTATTGGGAATACTACTTGTATTGATACTAATTTTACGGGAAGTGTTACAATTTCTAAAGAATCAGGACCAGGTGCTTTAAATGGACCAAATACATTAAATTTTATAAAAGGTTTTGCTCATTTTGGAGGTATGACTTTAAATGTAGATGGTACTTATAGAATTTTAGCGGTAAGTGCTGGGCTTTTAAATGATACTACGGGTATGATTAACGTGAATTCTGGCGGTGGCGGAGGCGGAGGCTCATCGCCATGTCCTCCAACATCGAGTCAAGGAAATCGTAAAAATATGGGGTTATTTGGTGGGTCTACTCTAGATTTATCATTTTCAAATACTTCAAATCGTTTGTTTGGTGCTATTTCTTCGCCAGCATCTTTGTATTATTCTGATGATGTTGCTCAAACTTGGCACAGAGCTTTTCCAAATGATTCTTTGGAATATGGTTGTGGAAAAGGATGGGGAGGAAGAGCTGTTCGAGTTTTAACGAACAATGTTGGTTGGGTTGCTGCTCAAACACAACAAGAAGCGGGAACTTTAAATGCATTAGCAATTAACTATACGGATGGTGATACTTTAGGATGGACAACTGCAATGGATGGTAAAAAAATGGAGTCTTTAGGTTTTATGGGGATGTCAAACGTTTCAGGTATGGGATTGTCAGATTACTATATGTATTGCTTGATGAATAAAAGAATTGTTAGAGTAAATAATTTAGGTCCTATCAATTTAACTTCAGATGTTATCGATTTAACTATTCCTTATGGAGCAAACGCAGCTGCTAAAAGTATTGCCGTTGCAAATACTCCTTCTGGATACCCCGTTTATATTGTTGTTGATACGACCAATTCATTTGGGAATTCAAGTAATGGGTTTTTATGTAAATATGATGGTGTGAATTTTACAACGCTTACTTTACCGGGTACTATTAACGGAGCAAGTGAAGTATTTACTCACCCAAATCAAGTTACTTGTGATACTTTGTTTTTAAATGGAAGTGCTATGATGAGTCAAAAAATATTTAGATCATTGGACGGTGGAGTGAATTGGACAGATATTACTTTTGGTATGGGAGGAAGATTAACGGATGCTGATTATAGTCCTAATTGGGTAGCTAGTATGCCTATTAGTAATGGGTGTGTAATATCAATACCTGGTTCAGCTTTATCTACCGATTTAGGAACAACATGGCAAACAATTGGTTTGCAAAATAATGGTTGTGCAATGCATCCTGTAAATACTTCAATGATTTTAGGTACAATGGGAAGAGGTGTAGTTTCTAGTACTACTGGGGCTGTAGGTCCATTTAATATTACGAATAATTATGGATTAGAAGCGGTAATTATTAAGAAAATTGCAAGAACGGCTAATAAATCAGTGTTCTATTTAGCAACAAAGGCTGGTTTAGCTTATACAATGGCTTATAATGATACTTTAATAGTTGGTTACGATAAATGGAATGCTCCTTATGGTTTATTTCCTGTTCCAATGGTAGGTGATGATGCGGGAGTTTTTTCAGTAGCTATTGATCCTGCTGATAGCTTACACGTTGTTGCTGGATATTCAAATGGATTCTCAGTAACGACTACAGGGATTACAGGTTTTTCAAATGTTAATCCTGTAGGATGGAGTAATATGACAGATCCAAGACCAAATGATATTATTTTTGTAAATTCAAATGTTCTAGTCGCTGTAACTGGTGGTGATAATCAAAGTAGTTTTGGTCAAGGTAATATTTGGAGATCTGTTAATGGTGGTTTAGCTTGGGCAAAAGTTTCTCCAATAGGATTTAGTAATGGTAATGCCGTGGCAATGGGGAAAACGAGTACTGATACTGTTTTGTATGCAGGGACAGGTTTGTTTGATGGAACTCAAGAAAATGGTAAATTATGGAAATCATTGGATTTAGGAATTACTTGGACGCAAATTAATGTCGGTCCTGCAAGTACTACTAATATGAGTGTTGTTGAAATGCCAATATATGATATAGCTGTTGATCCAAGAGGAACAGATACTTTATATATTGCTTCTGGTTCTAATTTAAATCATGCTTTTGTTTATTCTCATGATGGAGGTGCTTCTTATGGGTATGTAAATGCTCATGGTGAAGGTGCTTTTACTTCAGTTGCTATTAAAGGTGATAATCCAGATACTTTATATATGGCGATTCGTAGAGATATTTTGATGTATGATGCAATTAACGATACTGCAAAATATATATACAGAGGTTTACCAGGAGAGTTAGTTCCTGATTTAGCTTTCGGTTCAGTTTTAGCAGGTACTTCAATGGGATTCTTTAAAGTTGGAGAAGAAGTGTTAGATTTGACTTCAGGTATTAAAGAAGTTGCGTCTAAAGATGTAAATTTTGGAGATATGAAAACGTATCCAAATCCTTTCTCTGGAAAAGTGAACATTTTATTTAACTTGAAAAATTCAGATCGAGTTTCAATTAAAATGTATGATATTTCTGGTAAAGAGATATCTACTTTAGTTGATGGGATGGTAGAGTCTGGTGATCACAAAATTGAATTTGATGGGGCTAATATCAAATCTGGAAGTTATTATATTAAGCTAATTAGTAACGAAGGAGTTGTGACTAAAAATGTCATCAAAATGGATTAAAATTTAAAATGATAATTTTGAAAAGGATGCCGATTATTGGCATCCTTTTTTATTTAATTACCTCATATTCTCTGTTAATAATAAAAAGTTCCGATATTTTCAGGTAAAGTAATCTGATTGTTACCTGGATAAAAGCCATGCATTTTAGGAAGAGTTTTTAATTTTTTTATGAAATCTAGTTTTATGTTTTTATTTTCTGTTGGTGTTTCTTTGTACGTTAAATCAATTTCCTTTGAATAAGATATTTTTCCATTTGATAAATTATAATCAAGTGTTTCTGAAAAATCTTCTGGCGTATAATAGTTAATTGTCGAACCAATTAATTCCCATGAATTATTTTGATTTCGATATCTATGGGTGTAACTCCATTTTTCTCGACTTCCTCCAGATTGACGAATGACTAAACAACCATTTTCAACTTTAACTTCTTCAAAAGGATCTCCCATCATTCCTCCATGATCACTTGGAAGAACAGCTCCAATAGAAGAATGCCATTTCTCCCAAGTTGATTTTCCTTTCTTAAAGATATGGATTTCACGAATGATACCCATATCTTCATTTCTATCTGTATTGTAGACGATTACCTTTTCTTCAATTTTATCTTTATTTAAATCTCCTGTTGC
>CANJKA010000187.1 GCA_947474675.1 Flavobacteriales bacterium | reverse complement strand
GTTATTAAATACGCTTTTAGGTGAAGATCGAGCCATCGTTAGTAACATTGAAGGAACAACACGTGATGTTATTGAAGAAACCTTAAACATCAATGGAATTCTTTTCCGTTTAATCGATACTGCTGGAATTCGTGAGGGTGCCGAAACAATCGAAGCAATGGGAATTGAACGTTCGTTAGAGAAAATAAAATCGGCTCAAATCGTTTTGGTCATGAGCGATTACAGCGAGGAAGGTTCTGTATCTGAAGGACATAAATCAATGGATACGAAAACAGCGAATAGTTGGGTGAATGAATTGCAAGTTCAATATCCTGATAAGAAATTTGTGTTGATTGGGAATAAAGCCGATCTTCGATACATCGATTTAGCAATCGACACTCAGATTGACGACTTTAAACAAACATCTGAAGAAATCAAATTTATACCTATTAGTGCGAAACAAGGTAAAGGCATTGATGAACTTCGTGCTTGGATGGAAAAAGAGGTGTTGGGGAACTTTGATTTAGCGAATGAAACGATTGTTTCAAATGTTCGACATTTTGATGCCTTGACGAAGACTGAAGCTTCTTTGCAAAGTGCTAAAGATGGGTTGGAAGCTGATGTGAGTTCTGATTTTGTAGCGATGGATATAAGACAGGCGATGTATCAGTTAGGGACGATTACTGGGGATATTTCTAGTGATGAGATTTTGGGGAATATTTTTAGTAAGTTTTGTATTGGAAAGTAACTACAACAAAGAAAAGTAATCTCTAAAAATTAATTGACCAAAAAGATAAGATTACTATAAAAATGTACATTTAAACCTAAAAAGAATCCTATGAAAAAATTGTTTTTACCATTTCTTAGCTCATTAATATTATTTTCTTATAATTTAAATGCAAGTGTAATTTATTCAAATATAACAGATTACACTCTTCAATATGGGGATTATTATTCAATCAATATGGATAATTCAAATGAAAATGATATAACTTTTTATGGTGATGGTTTGACTAACTTAATGCCACATATATCTACTTCCAGCATCGTGAATCAAGGTAGAATCGCAGTGTTAAATCCAGGCTCACCAACTGTTAATGCATTTGTTACAGGAGCCTTAATTGGTTCGGCTTCAAACTGGTCTTCTTCAGTTAATATGTATATAAATGACTTTAGTTTTCCAAATGCATTTCCAATCGGTGAAGACAAATACATAGGAGTAAAATTAGATGATTCTGGAACAATCTATTATGGTTGGGTTTTGGTTCAATATGAATCGATATCAACACTCATTATTAAGTCCTATGCTTATGAATCTGTGCCAAATCAAGCTATAAATGCTGGGGATATCGGAAGTGGTTCAGGTGGCGGAGGTTCAGGTGGTAGCAGCAGTTGGATTGAAGTTAGAACAGATAATCAACTAGAAGTTGGTATCGGTGCCACACTTCTTATAAAAGCTTACCTTATGCCAAGTAATATCCTATTTACAGGTGGTGTAAATTGGTCTGTAGTAAATGGTTCTGGATCAGCTTCAATCATTTCAACAGGGTTGCTAACCGGTGTAAGTGAGGGAATTGTTTCAGTAAATGCTACTGTTCCTTCATTTCCAGTATTGATAGCAGGTCATTTAGACATAACAGTATCAATATCTGCCGGCCTTATAAATCTAGAGAATACTGATAAAGAAATATCAATTTATTCTGTTCCATTAATTGACTGTATAAATATACAAGTGACTGATAAATCATTTCAAGAATACTTGCACTATGAGATAAGTGATCTAATGGGCCATATCGTTAATAAAGGAACTATATCAAAAGGATCAAATAGTATTGAAGCTCAAAATTTTTCATCTGGATACTATTTACTATCGCTTTATAATCGAGATCAATTTCTCAAAAATGAAAAGATTTTGATTAACCATTAATTTCAATCTTTTATTGATACAAATTTCAAAATACTAAATGGTAAATATTTTGCAATTATTGATTTCAAACAATGACAATAATATAAAGGGATATAGAAATTTAGATCATTAAACTTTTCAGATAATTTTGAAATAGTTTTTGAATAGCACTGAAATTGCTTTAAACAATGCTTTTGTCTGCGTTTTCTATTTCTATCAAACAAAACATCCTCTCAAAAAAAATCAACCCTTTAAAATCCTATAGAAAATCTTTGTGTAACTTTGTCTTAGGATAAATAGATCAAATTGGATCTTTAGAAAGCTGAAATTATGAAAAACAATAAAATGCTAAGTTATATTAAAGATGTATTAGAAAAAATGCCAGCGGATTGGCTGAATCTAACTACTCATAGACTAGACATTTATGATGAAAAATTAGCTAAAACTGAATTTCTAAATCAATTTGAAAATTTATTTAACGACAATAATTCTGAAGAAGCGGCTCTCAATGAATTACGTACTGCTTACGATTATATTCGATTAGGTCATCCTTTATCTTGTGTTTTAGAATGGGCTATCGCTAAATTAAATAACCTAAAAGCAGAAAATGTAATCAGTTTTTCTTCAAAAACAACACCTATATTAGCTATTCTTAGAAAAAATTTATTGGCTAATAAAAATACTCAAATCGCCTATTTAGGTGAAATCCCCGCTTTTTTTGATACCGAAGTAGTGAAGCGTATTTATGGTTATAAATTTGAATTAATAAAGGTAGAGAATCTGGAAGAAGTTTCATCGTTTAACGGAAGCACTATTTTTATTTCAGAACAAGTGGATATCACAAATTTTAATCTCACTACAACTGTTGACTTTTTTATCAATGTTCATGCTCAACTTGGGAGTATTTTATTGGTATCTAGTGAAAAGAATGAGAGCTATATTTCAGAAATTCAACATGTAAGAAGAAGAGAGACGATTGCAATGACACCTGCTAATTCGCTTTCTGCTTTGAAAATGCTAATAGATGATTCATCTTTTGAGATTCAAAAAAGAGATTTGGAAGGAGATAAAGCGCTTGTCTTAGACTCAATTAAAGAGATTACTGGTACCAATATAACAGCATTAGTTGCTTCAAGTGGACTTTCGATTCAATACGCGATTGTCATGGGGCTTGTTCACGATGCACTAGAAAATCATAAAGGAAAGAAAATAAAAATTGTCGTTCCTCCTAATTGTTATGGTGGAACAAATGATCAAGCTAGAAGAATTGCCGCTTGTATAGATAATGTAGAAGTGATGGATTTACCAGTAGATGGAGGTAATGACATGGTTCAAAGTATTGATGTCGTTTTAGAAAGTATTGCAAACGAAGATGCTGTTGCCTACATAATCGCTGAAATTCCAACCAATCCTAGAGTTGAAGTACCTGATCTTATCAATTTAAAAAATGTTTTAAGTAAAGTTAGAAAAACTACTAAAGGGGCATTAGCAATTGAGCCCGTTTTTATTTTAGATCAAACATTTTGTCCGAATGTTCACTTTTTAGGGGAAAATGATATCCTTTCTACTGTTAAAACAATTGCCTACGTAAGCGGATCAAAATTCCCAAGTGGCGGAAAGTGCAATGCTGGATATTGTGTAGCGAATAAAAAAGCAGAGCCATTGATGGGGAAAATAGATTTCCATTTGAAGCTTTGCGACAACGAGGCTACTGAACTTCAAATGGAAATATTGGCCAACCAATTACCTTCTATGAATCAAAGAATTCATGCTGCATATATAAACACACGAGAATTTGTCAACTATATTATGGAAACGTTGCCAGAAGCGAAAATCAATTTTGTTTCAGAAGAATTAGCACAACAAGGATTTACTCCATCTGTGTTTTCATTGGATCTTCCAACCAAAGGAAATACGATTGAAGAAAAAGAAAATTACAAAAGAGACTTAAATCTTAAGTTAATCAATTTAATGATTACCAAAATTCCTAATGAAAGTAAATACTGTGTCAGTTATGGTCAATTAAAAGGCTGTTATTGGACAATTCCTGCAACATCTACCCAAGGCACAACCAAAGAAGGAGATAAAGATTATATCGCACGTGTTGCTCTTTCACCGACAATGGATCTAGAACTTCATAAAAAAGTATTTTTAGAATTTGTTGAGAATATTTGACACTAGTTTTACACTAAAATACTCAGACATTCACAATAAATTCTAACTTTTGGAATAATACAATTAAATTTTAGATCGTTCCCAAAATTAAAAGTTGTTTCCAAACCAAAAAACTAACGTGACCACCAATTCCACCAATATTAGTTAGGCTAAACGTATTAACAGGTAAAATAACTTCGATAATTCATAAAAACAGAACAAGAAACAATTGCCGACCCCCATAATTTACCCTATTTTTAACTCTAAACCAAGACTATATTTTCTAAATTCAAACTGATTGATGATTCCAAAAGAATTACCTTGTATACTTTGGTTAATAAATGCATTAAGGTATATCTTTTTTAAAAGCGTTCCTTTTTTACAACAGGTTGAGGGATAAATTTAGAAGGATCTGAATAAATAATGGACTGGTGATTAAAATAATTTAGATAAAATATTATTCAAATACCTCAAAATAAAATAACACCAAAATAATAAATCCCCCTTTATCAATTAATTAACCCTACCTTACAACTACTTATTGGCAATCTGCGAATAGATAATCTATTAATTTTGGACAAAATATTTGACAAGCTCATCAATAGTTTTATTGATGACAAAGTCGGGATTGCAGAAAACTTTTTAAGTACAGTGTTGGCTACTTCCTTAAAGGAAAATTTAAAACTTCTTAATTTAGAAAATAAATTACGTTTAGCTGGTATTGGGAACGATTTATTGATCAATCAAGATAAAAAAATTCGGGGAGATCGTGTTTATTGGATCGATCGAAAACATAAAAATATTCATGAAAATAAATTTTTAGATTTGATCGATCTTTTTGTGCTTCATTTAAATTCAACTTGTTATACAGGAATCACTGGTTATGAATTTCATTATGCTTATTATGAAACTGGCAGTTTTTATAAGAAGCACATGGACCAATTTAAAAACAACGATAGCCGACAATACACAATGATTTTCTATTTAAATGAAGATTGGGAACTAAAAGACGGCGGAGAATTATGTATCCATCATGCTGAAAAATTACAAAACATTTCACCACAAAACGGAAAAAGTGTTTTTTTTAGAAGTAACGAGGTTTTGCATGAAGTCCTAACAACCAACAAAGACCGCTTTAGTATTACGGGTTGGTTTAAAATAAATTAGTATTGTAATCAACCATTAATTTATATACGTTTATTTCAATATATAAAACAAAGAAAATTGTCCGAAAAAAGGATAAACTGTTCCTAATCCTTTTGTCCCGTTTCCATTTATGAAATTATAACCACCTGTTGCAGTTAATCTTAATGAATTTGTTAGAGTATAACTTATGCCAGATTCCAATGAAAGAAGTGTTGAACTATTTGAGATTTTTCCGAAAATATCATCCGAGCCAAAACTAGCATAAGCGTAACCAACATTTACACGAAGTAATGGTTTTAATTTTTTTGAATCTCTAAAATACTTAATGATAGATCCTTCGATTGCTAAAGTTGGGATTTCATTTCCAGTAATGGCAGATCCAAATTTTGAACTCACTACGTTAAATCCAAATGATAATTTATTTAAACCTAATTCGTTGAATTTAAATTCTCCTGAAATACCATTTTCCCAATAGAATCCAGTAAATTTTTTACAACGCATACCCAATTCAAATGAGCTAATTTTTGCACTATCAGATTGACCAAATGATAGACTTGTAATTAATAAGAATGATGCTATAATTAATATTTTCATAATGCACTTTTTATTTCATTGAACACTTTTTGTTGTAACTCAGTGTCTTTTGTTGTTAGTGTATTTCTACCTTTTAAACGTGTAAAAACGTGAAGATTTGATTCTAAAACCGAAACGTTAATTTCAGTACCATCATTGTTTTTTACTCCTTTGTACAACATCGAAGCTCCAACTGGATCAGCTGAACCATCTTGTTTTGATTTATATACGGTTAAATGAACATTGACAGGTAAAGTCATTCCTTTATCAACGATCTTTCTCACTTTTTTAACAACCGTATTTAATTGATCTAAAGCTTGATATGGTCTGTATTTGTACCAAAATCCGTCTTCTCCAATTTCCATCGTTGAAGTTGAGTAACTTAACAAAGGTCCTACTACTTTGATGATTGAAAGTGTTTTATTAGAAGGAACTAAAATTGGGTCAATGAAAAATACTTGATGCAAAACATCTGCATTAATTTTTAATGAATTGATAGCTTCCAAAACAAGAGGACAACCAGTAGAAGAGGCTGCAATATTGATTTTAGTATACCCTAATTCTCTTAATTTGTTGTATTCATCAATGATTGGTTGTTGCCAATTTTCCCATGTTGCCGCTTTGAAATCAGCATAATCTCTTCCATGACCACCTAAAAGTACCAATGAAGTCAAAAACGAATCATTTACTGCTGCGAAATCTCTCATTTCAATCCATTCAAATGTAGTCGCGGAAAACCCGTGGACAGCAATTAAAACAGGTTTTGCTAATTCTAATGCCGTTGGATTAGGTTTAGCTGCTGACAATAAAAAACGTTCAGGATAAACCAAACTAGAATCATTGATAGAAATTCCGTCTAAATCTTTTGTGTTGTCTATTTCTGGTAGTTTCCCCCCCTTTTTACAAGAAACAAAAGCACTTGATAAAAGTAAAATAAAAAATAGCTGTTTCATATGTGTTTAATTTGTTTTTATTTGTCATATGGTATCGCCATTTAAAATTCATCGGTGTTGGTGACGTTTTTCGCTAATGGCTTATTTCATATGTATTTAATTTGTTTTTCAATTGTCATATGGACATTATAATTAGCCACAAAGACTATTAAAACAAAATTAACATTTTTTTAAGAATAGATGGTAGGCTTTATGAAGTTTGGGATAAAATTATTTTGAGGTCTAGAATGTATAAAACGAATTTTCATTAATCTAGTTATGAATAGAATTATCGTTTGATAATATTTTATTTATGAGCATTAAAACCCTG
>CANJKA010000186.1 GCA_947474675.1 Flavobacteriales bacterium | reverse complement strand
TTCCAAATCATTAAAGAAGATTCAGGATCATTTGCTGCAAAAGCATTGTAAAAATCAATACATTTTCCATCTCTATAAAGAGTTGTTTTCGTTAAAACACCTTCATCAGGTATCGTTTTGTACATTTCTTTTAATGCTAAAGTTCTATCAATCCCAATTGATTCACATATATCTAATGCTAATGCAACATTATCCTTGTGTTCAATATAACCGAATCCTTGCATATCTTCATCTGAAACTGTTGAAGACAAAGCTTGATGAATTTTAGTATTCCTTTTTGTTGCAACATCACTCATCATATCAATACAACGATCTTCACTTGTGAAAATTTTCGAATTCTTGGGAATTGTTCCACATATTGCTTCTCCTACTTGCTTAAGACCAGGTCCCATTACATCCAAATGATCTAACCGAATATTTGTAATGACGCCGATAGTTGACTTTACCATTTGTAATTCAGTAATTCTTTGGTATTGAGGCTGTAGAGCCATGCATTCAATAATTAAAACATCAGCGTTATTTTTTGCACAATATTTAATTATGTCTAATTGTTCTAAAATATTCGCTTTTTCTTTTCTATGAATCGAAGCTTCACTTCCGTCAGGTAAAATTAGCCGAGGAAATGTTCCTGTAACCTTGGTATATGTTTTATAACCTCCAACACGCAACCCAGCACCTATTAATCGAGTGACGCTTGATTTACCTCTTGTTCCATTAACATGAATTCTAATGGGTATGGATCTAATATAACCTTGATGGACTTGATATTCGATTATTCCATATACTATTAGAATTAGTAATAAAATACTTGTAACATAAAAACTTATCATACATAATTTTTAAAGAGAAATAAATATAGTCCATTGGTAATTTGTCCTTTAAAACTTCGCCATTTATAATAAGTCACAAATGGCGAAGTTATAAGCTTTGAACTTTTAGTGTTTCTCCTCATCATCCAATTCACACTCGCATCCAGAATCTTCATTCTGATTGTCTTCGTTGTCATTTTCTACTTCTGTTTCTTCTGAAATAAATTGACCATCTAATCCAAAAAACACTTTCTTTTCTGCATCTTGAATCTTAAACACAGCACAAAATGAACTTCCATCTTTATCGAACCAAATAAGGTTTGTTGCTCCGCTATATCTTTCGGTCATCGTTTTTTGAACTGTTGTTGGTATGGCATCCGATTGAATTATTGCACATTTTTTTTCCTTTCTCTTAAAAGGATGAAACTCTCCTTCTTTTTCACATGATGACAAAAACACAAGTGAACAAACAATTAACATTTTTCTTTTCATACAACTCAATTTTAATTATTAATTACTCTGGATAAATAAACAAGACAGAATCCGATATTACAGCAGATCCAAAAACACCAATACACCCTTCAATTTTTGTTTTTAGATATACTGGCTCAACGAATGGATTCAATTGTGCCAATTTTTGTTTGTCAATGTTGTCATAAAATTCAGCTGAACTTTTATCTAAAGATTGTAAAAACAAATAGGTAACATCACCTTGCTTGTGTTTTAGAGCAGGTTCAATAACAAATTGCATGTTTTGACCATCTAATCCAGTATCAAAATAAATTGATCTTCCAAATTCAGAATAACTAAATTGACCACTTCCGATACAAGTACTATGAACTAATCCAAGATTTGATGCACCATAAACTGTGCTGTCAACTGTTCTATTCATTTGAAATCGATAAAAATTTTCACTTCCTGCGATATCATTAAAATTCATTATTACTCCTTCATGATCTCCATATACGTCATGAAAGGAATGAACAAAATCTGTTGATGAAATGGTCGCTTTAGGTTGGTTTATAGTAGTAGAAGATGAATACGTTTTTCCTTGATAAGTGACTGAAAGTGTATAAGTTTGACCAATAACTGCTGGAATTGAACCTTTATAAAAAGGAACCCATCTACATCTAAAATTATCAAACACTGAGTCCGCAACTAAATTATCTATAGAACTACCCGTAATAGTTACAATAGCTCCTTTCACAAATAATTGTGAAGGACTTGAGCTTGGATCAAAAAAAGGAACACTATTACTTAAATATAATTGAGGTACTTTTCCAGGGTATAAAATACACTCGATTGACAATTGAGATTCATAAGGTAATGGTGCAATTTTTATATCTTTTTGACATGAACTCACAAGTCCAACAAACAATAATATCGAATAAAATATTTTTAATTTCCTCATTTTTTTAAAATTTAAAATTGTAAGTAACACTAGGAATGATAGGTAGTAAGGATACTTGTTTTGCTTTAGGTTCTTGTGTAATTGCATCAACAGTTAAGTACACAAAATAGGGGTTACGTCTACTGTAAACATTGTAAATACTAAATACCCATTCAGTTGTTATTGGATATTTTTTCTTACCCATTGTTTTATATTTTTTATAAGTCGCTCCAATATCTAAATGATGATTTGCATGCATTCGATAATTGTTTCTCTTATCAAAAACTTGATAAACACCGTCGTACAAACTTCCTCCATCTGCAACACTGACTTTTCCAACAGGTAATGTATATGGACTTCCTGTAGAGAAAACGAAGTCAGCTGATAAAGTCCACCTTTTTGACAATTCATACGTTCCAACTACTGATAAAACATGTCTTCTATCGTATTTAAAAGCAAATTTTTGACCGTAATTTAAATCTTTAAATTGTTGATTTGTCCATGATAGCGTATATGAGACCCAACCTGTCAATTTACCTGTGTTTTTTCGTAAAAAGAATTCTGAACCATAACTCCAACCTTTACCAAAAACCAAAGATTTATCAATGTTCGATTGCTCTAATAACTGAGTTCCTTCTTTATAAGCAACTTGATTTTGCATAGACTTATAGTACATTTCAATACTTGCTTCGTATTTATTTTCTTTAAAATTTCTAAAATATCCAATTGCATATTGCTCTGATCGTTCAGGCTTGGTTATTGCACTTGATGGAATCCATAAATCAAAAGGTAAAGAAGCACTTGAGCTCGATACAATATGCAAAAATTGATTCATAACTGTATATGCTGCTTTAATCGAAGAAGTAGAATCTACTGAAATTTTTAGAGTTGCTCTTGGTTCCCATGTATAATATGAAACATCTTTTGTAATAAAAGCTGGAGTTCTAATACCAACGCTTAAACCAACTTTTTTAGATATTGTTATCTCATCGTTTAAATAAAGAGCCATTTCGTTTGAATATCTTGGTGGAATATTATTGATAGTAATATTAGCAATTATTAAATCCTTTGGAATTTTAGCAGAATTGCCACTAGAAAGAAATGTATGGTAGGTGTAGTTTGCTCCAAACTTAATTTTATGTCGTGAATTTGGATAATACTGAAATTCCGTTTTTCCGTTCATATCATTTATTCCAGAATAAACTTGTGCATAGTATTTACCTTGAATAGTTGATAGATTTAAGTAATAGGTATTGTAAATGAAAGATGTATTTAAAAAAAGTTTATTGCCAAATAAATGATTCCAACGGAGTGTAGCTGTTGAGTTACCAAAACCAATTCCGTAATTTATACTACTGGCAGATTTATATCCTGCATTGTCATTCCCTTTAAAGGCACTTAAAAATAATCGATCCTTTTTAGAAATTCGCCAATTTATTTTAGCGTTTAAATCGTAAAAATTATATGTTGTTGTAATATCTTTAGGCAAGAATGGTTTTATTATTAAATCTAAATATGTTCTTCGAGCAGAAACAATAAAAGATGCCTTGTTTTTCACTATTGGTCCCTCAATTGTGATATTTGATGAAATCAAACCAATTCCAGCATCAACTTTGAATTTTTGGTTATTTCCTTCTTTCATAGTTAAATCCAATATGGATGACAATCTTCCACCATATTGCGCTGGAAATCCTCCTTTTATCAGCGTTACATTATTCAATGCTTTTGTATTAAACGTACTAAATAGACCAAATAAATGGTTGGGATTATACACCAAAGCTTCATCTAATTGCACTAGATTTTGATCGGTGTTCCCTCCACGAACAAAAAAACCAGTTGTTCCACCATTTCCTGATTGGACTCCTGGTAGAAGCTGAATCACTTTTAAAACATCCGTTTCTCCAAATATTGCGGGGAGATCTTTTATTTTTTGAATCGGTATTTCAATTACACCCATTTGTGCTCGTTGAACATTTTTATCTGATTGTTTTGCTGTGACTACAACTTCTTCTAACTTTTTAGAAAGATCCACCAATTCTATATTTAACTCAATATTTTCTTTAAGAAATATTTGTTTTAGTTGCGGTTTAAAATTAAGGTATGAAATAATTAAGCCACTACTGTCTTCTTTTGGAACAGTTAAGGAATAGAAGCCATAATTATTTGTTACTACTTCTGTTTTAGTTGATGTGCAATAAACAACTGCCCCAATTAAAGATTCTCCTGTTTCACTATCCTTAATAAACCCACTTATTGTCACATTTTGCCCAAAAATGGATGAAAAATTTAATAGGAAGATAATCAATATTGCACTTTTTTTATTTTTCATAAATTAAAATTAAATGAACTCTTAACTATTAGATAGACTTATGATGAATATGGTTGGGTGAAAAAATTATAAATAATTAAAAATGCCATTTGCACCCCAAATTAATACCGAGTGATAAGGGGTAATTTGAAACAGGATCTTTGCTTATAGGAGTTAAAGCGCTTCTAAAGGTAGGCTCCAATAAGAATGATATATTTCTAGTCAATTTATACGAAACCCCAAGCCCTAAAATTCCTCCCAAATATTGTTCTTGGAGTCCTTCAATGTTTTTTATTTTTTCTTGTATTGTTGGCGAACTGATAACTAATTTTTCACCTGCTAAAAAATTTATGCTTAATCCAAATTGAGCATAATAACTAAACTTATTTCGTGTAATTTGATAGTTCAAAACAACAGGTAAACTGATAACACGAATGGATTGCAGTGAATTTGAATTAATAATTAAGCTATCTCCTAGATTAGGTATTGTATTAAAACGATTTGGTAATTCTGAACTTCCATAAGAAGTATTAAATTTATAGTGTACTTCTCCATCATTTCCTAAGCTAGCATAAATAGTCCGAGGTTTAATTGTTTGAACTAATTGAGTATATGTACCTCCAATTTTTACTCCCCAGTTTTTTGATAAATCGTACCCTATCACAAAACCAGAATTAAAGGAGAAATCAGGCATTTCACTTTCGTAATTTCCGTCATTCTGATCTCCATAGTTTTGATTTGTATATTTTCTAGTATAATCAGGGGAAAAATAGATTGAAAGTGAAAAATTACTATATGAATCAATTTTTGATAAACCAATATTTTTCTGCTCAATTATGCTGTTAAAATACCTTTGACTAGAACAAAGTAAGCGTAAATCTAATAATTGTAATTTGCCAATATATTTATCAAAATCATTTTTATTATTAGTAAAATAGGTAGATGAATCAATGTTTTTTATTGAAAGTAAATTATCAATTTTATGGTTTGTTTTTAATTTTTCTCTGAAGCTATTTCCTTTATTTATTTTTAAACTTATTTTTTGAGATGTGAATTTATTTTTATTAGGAGGTATCGAAGAGTTAAATGAAGTGTTTGTTTTTCCCCCATTTTTTTTCTCTAATCTAATTCTATTAAGTTTTGAAATATTAGATTTTTTTTGAGTATGATCATTCTCTGTTTTATCTAGAGTGATTTTTTTATATAAATAAGCCTCATTTTGTGTTGAATTTGAGTTTAAAAAATAATGTAATCCAACAGATCCAAATAAAAGTAAAAGCGATACAATTGTAACTCTTAAGCGGAATATTATTATTTTATTTCGATCATTTGATTTTTTGTCAAGACGATTCTCCAATGATTCCCAAACCTTTTCTGAATGAACCATTTCATAGGGCTCAATCAAACTTTTGAATAAATCATCTAATTCATTATTGTTTTCCATCTTATTTTAGATTAACCATTTTTTCTATGGAATTTATTTCTAATCTTTTTTTTAACCAAGTTCTAGCATCTGATAAATTTGATTTTGATGTACCTTCACTTATATTAAGTTTTTCTGCAATTTCTTTATGCTTAAACCCTTCAAAAACAAATAAATTAAAAACCATTTTGTATGTAGGTGGTAACATTTGAATTTGATTTATTAATTCTTGTGTGTTTAATTCACAATAAATATCATTGTAACTATTTTGAATCAAATTCAAACTTTCTACATTTACTTCTTTATAAAGTTTACTTCCTTTATTGTATTTCTCTATTGCTACATTGACAATTACTTTTCTAATCCATCCCTCTAAAGAACCAAGTCCTTGATAAGTATGTATTTTTTCAAAAACTCTAAAGAATCCTTCTGTCAATGAATCTTCAGCATCCTCTTTATTTCTACTATATCTAAAACAAATACTCATCATTTTATTTGAATATTTTTGAAAGAGAAAATTCTGAGCTTGTCTATCGAAGTTAACACAACTCTTGACGAGTCTGTTTTCATCGTTTCCAAATAAAATTTTATTCTTTTCTAACATCTAATACAATAGATTAGAAAAAAATGAAAACGGTTGGCTAACATTCAAAAAAAACATAATTATAATATTTACACCATTAAAAACAGTAAATATATAATCCGATTCTAAAGGAAATCTAAAGTGTTTTTTGTAATAAAGTAAGAATAGTTTTTACCCTATTGTATAGATATAAGATGTGAAATTATTGTTAATACCAAACTAAAAACAGATTTTTGGTCATGTTTAAAAAACTACTGTAAAAGTATGTTTCTTATCTGTAAAATAATAGGATATTTCAAAACTATACGAGTCAACAATACTTTTTACAATAGACAAGCCTAAGCCTAAAGAATCTTTAGAAGCATCATTCTTTTTAAAACGTATAAATAGATCTTTTTTATCAATTTTCAATTCATCACCAGTATTTGATATTGAGAATGTTTTTTCATTTAAACAAATTAATATTTCACCACCATTATTTGTGTGACGAATTGAATTTTGAATCAAATTTGTAAATAAAACATCTGCTAAAATAGAATTCATTTCAATTGTCAAATCGGAATTAAAATTGGTTATCAATTTTAAATTTTTCATTGAAATCGAATCATT
>CANJKA010000185.1 GCA_947474675.1 Flavobacteriales bacterium | reverse complement strand
TACAGCTACTTCTTTAGAAAGACCAATCTAATCAGCTTCGCAATCAATTTTTAATCAATAAAATATATTTGTGTATAAAGATTAGCCTCAAGGAGGGAAAAAATAAAAGAACAATAGAACTTATGATAATATTATAGATCTGAATTTTTAGTAAATAGATAAGCTAATTTTCTAAATCCATTTTTAATAAAATCAAAGTATAATAGAATTCCAAATAAAACACTCATGATCCATAAAACACCTAAATTTGACCAGAATGTAGATACTTTTACTCCTAATAAATATTTATTTGGTGCATAGAAATGACTATCTAAAAAGCGTGTGTTTTTAGGGTCGTTATAAATTGGATTATCTTTTTGAACTAACTCATTATTGATGATAATTAATTTTTCAAGTTCTCTTCTATTCGTAACAAGATCTTCTAAACTTTCATTTTGGTTTTCAGCCTTTAGAACTTGGTATTTTTCATCACCAATTTTTGAGATTAAACACTCAATTTCTCTAGTTATATCTCCCTTTGTTTTAATGTATTGATTTTTAACTTGGAGTAATAGGGTCGTTAATTCTTTTACAAGGATTGTCTTGTCAGAATTGATTTTAATTTTCTTTAAATCCGAAATACACGTCCCGCAATTTAAATTTGTCCAGGCTTTTTGTTCTTTTTGAATTTCATTAATTAATATTTCCTTCGCAGAAATAAATTCTTTTAATCCTTTTTTATGGTTTACTAATTTTTGAAGTTGATTGTTCATCTCAGGAATCCAAAAATCACGTTTCCAAGAGGCATTACTTTTCTTCTGATTTAATTTAAAAAAATTCTTTTCTAAATCATTTTCATTCGATTGGTTGACAACCGCTGCTTCATATGCCCATCTTGCAGCCATTGCATTTCCTAACCATGGAACTTCATTTGTTCTAGAAAAAACGGGATTTAGCTTGTCAAATTTAACAATTACACCACTGAAAAGTAATTGAGGAATTATAATCAAAGGTATAGAAATATAAATAACTTTAGCTGAATTAAATGTGCTTGAAATATTTAATCCAACAATGTTTGATAAACAGGATATTGAGAATAAAACCAGCCAATAATCAACCCACATGCCTTTGATTTCCAAAATATAATTGCCAATTAAAACAAAAAATAAAGTCTGAATTGCTGACAAAATAAATAGAATTGAAATCTTTGAAAGTAAATAACTACTCCTTGATAAATTCAAAAAACTCTCACGTTTTAATATTTTTTTATCTTTGTTTATTTCTTCCGCAGCTACTGTTAAACCTAAGAATAAGGCTACAATTACAGAAATAAATATGTATTGAGGAATGTTAACGTTTTCAAAAAATGAATATCCTTTTTCGGAAGAGTAATTGTAATATTTCACGAAAAATGCAAGTATCAATGCCAATGAAGGAGCTTCTAATAAATTAATTAAAAGATATTGCTTATTCGCTAACTTGCTTAATAAATCACGTAAAAAGAAAACTTTAAATTGTGTTGTTTTCTTTGGTTTTTTAGAACTACTCGATAAATTAAAAATTTGTTCTTCAATTACATTCGGATTTTTATGCTGAAGAAATAATTCATTCCATTCTATAGGAGACGTTTTTCGATGAGAAGTTAAATTCCCAAATTCATCAACTACTTTTGACTCAATAACATTAAATATCTGCTCAGGATTAACATTTCCACACGCATGACATTCACGTTCATTAGCATTTACATGGTGAATATGAGTTTTGAAATAAACGACTGCATCAATTGGATTCCCGTCAAAAATAGGATAACCTCCTTTGTCAAGAATCAACAATCGGTCAAACATTTTAAAAATCTCTGAAGATGGCTGATGGATAACAACAAATATTAATTTCCCCTTGAAAGTTAATTCTTTTAATAAATCAATAATATTTTCTGAGTCTCTCGATGATAATCCAGAAGTTGGTTCATCCACAAATAATACAGACGGTTCTCTAATTAATTCAAGTGCAATATTTAATCTTTTACGCTGACCACCTGAGATTGTTTGGTCCAATGGATTACCTACGATTAAATCTTTAGCATCACTCAAACCTATGACTGAAAGGAGTGCTAATACCTTTTTTTGAATGGCTTTATCACTTAAATTATTAAAGCAAAGCTTGGTGTTGAAGTATAAATTTTGATAGACAGATAATTCCTCAATAAGTAAATCATCTTGACTAATAAAACCGATAACACCATCAATTAAATTTTTCTCGGTATGAATATTAATCCCATTAATAGTAACTGAACCGCTAGTAGGAGCATAATTACCATTTAAAATATTTAAAAAAGTCGATTTACCTGTTCCTGAACCACCCATGATTCCGAAAAGTTTACCAGATTCTTCAATGAAATTTACATTGTGAATTCCAATTTTACCACCTTTAAATTTATAATTTAAGTCTGTTACCTTAAAAGTGATTTTTTCAGTTAACTCGTCTTGTAAAAATTTAGAAATTATATCACTATAGTAAACGGGTTGACTTTTTAATGTCTTGATTGTTGAACCTTGGTTTAAAACATGCGTTTTATTTTGTACAACCTGTCCGTTCATACTTAATTCCTCAGGTCCAAAATACCTACAAAAAAGTGTATTAATACTTTGAATACGTAAAATCCGTATTTCATGATCTAATCCATCTAAATTAAAACTTTTAGAAAACTCCAAGGTTTTATTTAATGGCGAAATATATAAAACATCCGCATGATCAATCGTATCATCTTTCGAAGCTTCTAGAAAACTTTCTAAAAGTGTAAATTCACTTTCAGAAATATTAAACATCTCTGAAACAGTTTCTACAAAAATATTTTCTTGATCGCTAACTCTGCCAGTTGAGTTGATGAATTCAATTAATCGAATTAATACAATGAATTTTTGGCGTTGGGTTAATTCTTCATTAATTTGAGCACAAATCCGTAAAACTTTAACTGAATTGACAGACGTTCTTTTTTTACTTCCATCTTTTTTACTGTTTCCGACATGATGAATTTGAATAAATTCTTCAAATAAATCTAAATATACTTTAACTAGAGAAGCGTTCAGCTCTGAACGAAGAAAAGATTCTACAACAGCAGAATCTTCTCCAAAATTTATTCTTTCAACACCACTTTGATTTTTTGTGTCAGGAGATTCAGGCATAAATTCAACCTTCGCAATAATTGCAAAAAGCTGCATTAAAGCTCTTAATATCCGTTCACTCATTTAATAATAGTAGTAGTTATTATTAATTAAATTTACTTATTGTTTAAATCCAATAAGCATAACTGCACAACCAGTAATTTTTTTATCCATATCTAATTCTGTTTCAATTACAACAGGAATAGTATTTGGAACTTTGAAATCCCAATATGGAGAGTTTTTAAAATCTTTATTTGTGAAAATAACATTACCTTGTAAATCTCTAACTGTAAAAATTACAAAATCATCTGTAGAACCAGCACTTGTAGCTATTCTATAGGTAGACCCACCAAAAAACGTCGTTTTAAATTCAGCCTTTTCTCTATCTAAAAATGCTGTATAAACTTGCCCATCGGATATGAAAGAACTATTCCCTTTATTTAAATTTGCTTTACAGACTCTTACTACTCCTTCACAATCTTGAGATATTGCACTAAAAGAGAATAAACTAATTAGTAGAAGTGTATTGATTATTGTTTTCATGGTTACCTATTAGTTAATGATTGATTCTCTTATTGCATGAACTTTAGTCGAAATAGCTTCTAATACTTTAGGATCAATTGTAACCTTTGAAGTATGTTGAAGAATTGTCAATTTCTTTTTAGCATCTGTAATTGGTTTAACAAACACATAATCAATTTTAATTAAATCAAAAGAAACTTTTAAATCCTTCATTTGTTTAATTAATTTATCATTTTCACCTTTCGTATTGTATTCACCAAGAATTTCAATTATCGTAGAAATTGTTTGCTGTTGATCTCCAATTCTAGAAATGATTTTATCATTCGTACTTGTTTTGTTTAACTCACAAGCATAATAAATAGATTCAATCCATCCACCAGTTAAAATAAGAGCTGAAGTAGATTTTCTTTTTTCGTTTTTTAAATAATCATCACCATTTCTGAAAGCTTCAGAAACAATCATTAATACAGAATCTTTATTCGTTTTGTTTTTTTCAAAACGAGTCATAAATGTTTTATCGAAAATACCACTTAAACCTAATTTATCAGTAAGTGATTCAACAACAGATAAACAATTTAAAGAAGCACTGTTCTCATCATTGATACTAGCATATCCTAAATCAGCACCATAAATACCAAGATTTAAAGCTTGTTTATATTCAGTAGTGTATTTACTAATGTTTTTAGAACTGTTTAATAAGTCTTGATTAAAAGCAGCATTGGTTTCCTTTAACAAAAGAGCCATTTGAATAGGAGAAGGAATACTAAAAATTTTTCCATCAAAAGCGGTTTTCAATGAACTAGCTGGATCTAACTGATCTCCATTTATTTTATCATCACCAGAACCACCACAAGAAGTAAGCAATAATCCTCCAAGGACAAAAGGTGCAATATTTTTTAAATTCATTTTCATAAGTTAGTAGAATTATTCTCTTTATAACATGCTAAATTAATAAAAAATAAATCTGATTAACTAATTTTAAGTAGATTTTTTTCAAGAAAATTAAGTTAATAAACATCTAAATGTATTTCATGTTAATAAAATAGGTGTTTGACGATTTTAATTAATTCAATAAACAATAAATAACATCATAGGAAATTCAATAATCAATCATTAATTTTACAAAAAAAAAATCAGAAAAAAATGAACATTCGTCCTCGTAGAAATAGAAAAAGCATGGCAATTCGTGCTATGGTTGAAGAAACTAAGTTAGGTGCTGAAAATTTAATTTACCCTATCTTTTTAGAGGATGGAAAAAATATTAAAACTGAAATTAAATCGTTGCCTAATAACTTTAGATGGTCATTAGATTTGTTACTTCCTGAAGTTGAACAATGCATGAATTTAGGTGTAAATACTTTTGATATTTTTCCAGCTGTTTCTGAACATTTAAAAGATGTTACGGCAACTTATAGTTATGCTGAAGAAAACTTTTATTTACACGCAATTCGCAAATTAAAAGAATCATTCCCTGAGATCGTTATCATGAGTGATGTAGCTATGGATCCTTATTCTTCTGATGGTCATGATGGTTTAGTTAGAAATGGTAAGATTTTAAACGACGAAACTTTACCGATTCTAGCTAAGATGGCAATCGCTCAAGCGCAAGCTGGTGTTGATATTATCGGACCCTCTGATATGATGGACGGAAGAGTTGGTTTTATTCGTAATGAATTAGATTTAAATGGGTATGCCGATGTAAGTATTATGTCTTATACTGCTAAATATGCAAGTGCTTTTTATGGTCCTTTTAGAGATGCATTGAATTCAGCACCTAAATCTGGAGATAAAAAAACGTATCAAATGAATCCAGCAAATAAAAGAGAGGCGTTATTGGAAGCTGAATTAGACTTCAGCGAAGGTGCTGACTTCTTAATGGTAAAACCTGCTTTGTGTTATTTAGACATCATTCACATTCTGAAAGAAAATTTCAATATTCCAATCACAGCTTATAATGTGAGCGGAGAATGTGCAATGGTTTATGCAGCTTCTCAAAACGGTTGGTTGAATTATGAAAACACAATGTCTGAAATGCTCTTAAGTATTAGAAGGGCAGGAGCAGATGGTATTTTAACCTACTTCGCAAAAGATTTTGCTCAATTACTGAAAAACAGATAGTTTTTTTATTTTCCCCCTTTGGAGGAGAAAAAGCGATAGCTTTTGAAGACCAAACGTTAGTGCAGGGACAAAGGGGGAGGATTTTATAATTTAAAGAGGGAGTATAAACCATTTTTTATAATTGTTAAATATTATCTAGTTTAATATGATTACGTTAAAATTTGTAAGATTTTAATTATTTTGTCCTATTTTTTTTAATGTAATGATGAGTTTAATTGATTGATTTACATCAGTCTAGTTTCTATTATCTAAAAATCGATTGTCTAAAAAAATAAAAAATAAATTTGGTAATTAAAAAACAATACTATAGATTTGCAGCATGAATTACAAAATAGGACAACAATTACATCATCATTTTCATTCGCATCCAAGCGTTATGAAATGATTATGTATACAACATAAAATATTTTTAAACCCGCTTGGTAGTCCAAGCGGGTTTTTTGTTGCCCTTTGATCTACCAAGCACTTAATTACAAACAATGAAAAAGTTAACAATTGCAGTTCAAAAATCAGGTAGATTATTAGATGACTCTCTTCAGTTATTAAGAGAATGTGGATTAAAGATAGATGCGGCTAATGGAGCATTGAAATCTGAAGCTTCCAATTTTCCTTTGGAAATCTTATTCTTAAGAAATAGTGATATCCCTCAATACATCAAAGATGGTGTCGTAGATTTAGCTATTATCGGTGAAAACTTATTGGTTGAAAAAGGAGGAGATATTGAAACTCTTTTACCATTAGGTTTTTCAAAATGTAAAGTGAGTTTAGCAGTGCCTAAATCTTCAAGTATCCAATCGGTTAAAGATTTTGAAGGTCAACGAATCGCAACTTCATATCCTGTAACTTTACAGAAATATCTGGATGAAAACAAAGTGAATGCTGAGATTCACACGATATCAGGATCTGTTGAAATAGCACCAAATATTGGGTTAGCGGATGGTATTTGTGATATTGTTTCTTCTGGAAATACGCTATTCATGAATGGATTGAAAGAGTTAGAAATTATCTTGCGTTCTCAAGCTGTTTTGGTAGCTAATCCTAAAGTATCGGAAGAAAAACAAGTAACGTTAAATAAATTAGTATTTAGAATTAAAGCAGTTTTAGCTTCTAAAAATTCAAAATACATTTTACTAAATGCTCCGAATGATAGATTGGATGAAATTTCAGCTATCCTTCCAGGGATGAGAAGTCCAACTATTTTACCGTTGGCAGAATCTGGTTGGAGTTCTGTTCACTCTGTAATTGGTGAAGAGCAATTTTGGGATACAATCGATGCGTTGAAAGATGCAGGTGCAGAAGGTATTCTGATTGTTCCGATTGAAAAAATGGTCAATTAATTAAAAGT
>CANJKA010000184.1 GCA_947474675.1 Flavobacteriales bacterium | reverse complement strand
GGAGTGATATTCGAGTTTCGGAAATTTTAAAAGAAACCTATGGTATGTTGATTTATCATGAAACATTTCTTCAATTATTAAAAGAAATTTCGGGATTAAGTTTTGCCGAGGCAGAAATATGGAGAAGAAGAATTACGCGCGATAAAAGCAACACAGTAATAGATTTTTGCTCAGTTTTTGCCAATGGTTGCAGAAAACATAGCTCACTTAACGAAGTTGAAATAGAATCTCTTACAAACTTAATTACAGAAATGATATGTTTTACTTTTCAAAAAGCACACACATTAAGTTATTCGATTATTGGCTATTGGGGAGCATACTACAAATTTTATTTTAAAACACATTTTGATAAAGCATTTAGTAATACTCACAAATTTCAACGGTTTGAATTATATTAAGAGCCTAAGATATTTGGTTGAAATATTGTCTAATGTATTTTTTTGTTTAAATTGCATATACAATTTTAAAAACTTAGCGGTCAATGATAGAAGGATTGTCCAATAAATAAACCGACAGACAAAATGAAAAAGCCAATGCTGCTGCAAAATCAAAAAAGCTACATCACAACTCACAAAATCATTACACAACATATTTACTTATACTCAACCGCACAAAAATTGGATTCTTATGCAATTTAAAGCTGGATATATAGTTGATTCAATTTCTTCCATTATAAACAAGTTTAAAGATGAGTTGGATACTAATCAATTTCCTGACCATCAAAAAAAACTTGACCAAATTAACGGGATATTACGTTATGTAAGTTCCTTTGAAGTTGAATTTCCCTATAAAGAACAAAACCCCGACTTCAAAAATCTTAATCCAGTTTTAGCAACAATAAATAACATTATAACTAGAGGTTTGCCAACAAAATGTCCGGTATGTTTAGAAGAATTATTTACCAAATTAAATTTAGTTGAACCTAATAAAGAAAAATATGAACTAAAATATCCAACTCCTAAAAAAGCAATAAGCTATGATACAATTTTTGAATTACTTCATATTATAGAACCAGGTTTAGAAATAAACAAAAAAAGCTATGGTGGAAATTTAGGTAGTGGCTTGGAATGGGCTTTTATTAAAAAACACCCTTTTTTAAAACAGATTCTTGAAACTCAAAGGGATTTTTCTACAATAAACAAGGAACTAAAAGGAAATAAAACTGTGGACTTCTGTTTTACTTCACCATACTTACATTGGAATACTAAAAACAAGTGTTATGAAAAAGTGGGGAGAATATTTGAGGTAGATGGGCCTCACCATTCAATGGCAGAGTATAGAGCATATGATGCATACAGAGATGCCATTGCCGAGATAGAAAATTTTGAGACAATCCGTTTTACAAAGGAAATAATTACAGAAGATAAAACCGATTTTGAGTCTTTATTTGCAAGACCAATCTATCAAAATTTCAAAATAAATTTTCATAGAAATACTAAGGATTACCTTGAAGAATATTCACTTGTTTTTATACCATTAGCGGTAGCAAGAATTCAAAAAACACTAATTGAATATTTACTAGTTCATCCTCATATTTTTAAAAAGGAAACTATTAGAATAGCAGTAATTGAAAGGGATTTACCTTGCGGTGCAATTGCGATCAAATCTTTGCAAGAATTGTTTAGTAATATAAATGAGATTTTAGAAGACAAGGACAAATTAATTCTACCAAAAATTGTACTGACTGTGTTTGAAAACACTAAATGGGTTATAGATTATAAAGATTATTTAGAAGTAAACATACAGGATGAAAACTTTTTTGAGAAAACTCAATTTGATGTTATAATTGATCATTCAATCCTTAGACGTTCAAATATTTACAAAGAAACCACTTTTATAAATACTAAAGCCATTAAGATTCGTTCATCACACTATTATGATAATTCGTTTGGGAAAGATCGGCGAGTTTATTGTGCTGATTTATTAAACTATAGATCTCTGGTAAAAATAGAAGAAGACGGCTCTTACACACCGATTCCAGATTTTAAGAAAAACATCAATTACTTCATTCAAAATATTTTTAGGAAATCTGGATTTAGAGACGGGCAGTTACCTATTATATCAAGAGCATTACAACAAAAGCCTGTTATTGGTTTGTTGCCAACTGGTGGTGGTAAATCTTTAACCTTCCAACTCCCCACGTTTTTACAACCTGGATTATGCCTGGTAGTTGACCCCATAAAATCACTAATGGAGGATCAAGTAAGGGTTTTGAAAGAAAATTGGATTGACTGCTGTGACTTCATTAACTCTAATTTAAAAAGAGAAGAAAAGGTAAAAAAACTCGTGGACTTCCGATATGGAGAAACTATGTTTTTATTCATTTCTCCGGAAAGATTTGTGATGGAAGATTTCAGAAATATTATTCAAAAAATTGATAACTCCAAATTTGGACTTGCCTTCTCCTATTGTGTAATTGATGAAGTGCATTGCGTATCAGAGTGGGGGCACGATTTTAGAACTACTTATCTAATGCTTGGTAAAAATGCTCAACAATTCTGTGCTGTACGAAATAGGCAATTCCATAAATCTTCAAAAGAAAAAGACAAAAAACGAGTAACCCTTATCGGTCTTACAGCAACAGCTTCATTTGATGTTTTGGCGGATATAGAACGAGAGCTTCAAATTAAACATGATGATTTAGCAAAAGCCATAATAATGATTGAAAATACAATTAGACCTGAATTGTTTTTTCGAGTAATTGACGTAACGAAAAAAAACAGAATGGAAGAATTAAATGCTGACTTTTCAAAAACTGGAATTAATTTAAATAATTTAAATAGCGCAAGCATATTGCTTCAATCTCTTTCCCATCATTATACTGAATTTGAAAATAAACCGTTTGGAAAATTAAACCAAGAAACAAAAAAATACCTATTAACAGAATCTGAAAAAATAAAAAAACAGGAAGAAATAAAACAATTACAAATTAATGATTCTTTAAATAAAACTCAAAATGATTTCAATTCAATAGTTTTTTGTCCGACCAAAAATAGCCCGAAAGGTTCTGACTACGGTGTTAATCAAGTATTTGAATCCCTTGCTTCTAAATCCAAGAGCTACTTTTATGCATCAGAAGATGAAACCATAAATAAGGAAGTCCAAGAAAATTTTAAGGCCTTTACTTCAAATAAAACTAAGCACATTGTTTGCACCAAAGCATTTGGTATGGGCATTGATAAAACCGATATACGCTCTACTTACCATTATATGTATTCAGGCTCATTAGAAAGCCTAGTTCAAGAAGCGGGTAGATCGGGTCGAGATAAGAAAATTTCTGAATCAAATATACTTATTTCCAAACAAGAGGTGCATTTTCTATCATTTGAATCAATGCTTTTCGAATCTATTAAGGACTCGGAAGCGGATTTAAGTACATTAAATCCAATAAAAAATATTTACCATCGAAGAATAATTAGAAGATTATCCGATAAAATATTTTATTCCAAAGAAGAATTAATCTCTGAAATCAAAAAAACTATTAATAGTCTTAGAACTTGGGAAGGTGTTAAAGAAATCCAATTAACAACAGAAGAAAAACAAATATTGGAAATAAGATTCACAAAATTCATAAAAACAAATTATGAAGATCGCAAAGTGCATGACTTTTTTTTTCAAGGTGCATTTAAAGGTGTAGATACTGAAATAAGCCAACTCTATTCGCTATTTAAGGATATGGAATTTATTATAACAAGCAGATTAAAGGAGTTAAATGATGAATATAATACTGAATTTGCGACTGATTTTAGATTCAAATATTGGACTAAAGCAAAAATAAAAAGATTATATGTTGAAAATTACGATGAAGAAAGTCTTGGTTATATTAACTTAGCATTGCCTTTAATGCCAACAAATGATTTTGAATTCCAAAGAATAATTTCATTTCTAAAAGAAAAGAACGAAGGCCACGAAGACATCTACAATCTGTTTACTTCCGAACCTATAATTGAAGACATTAACGAAGGTTCATTAACTGAATTGTTTGAGGAGTGTAAGGGTACTGAATTTAAATTTTTCATCGCTCCTGAAAAAATATTTCCTGACAACTTTAATGAAATTATTTTAAAATTATCAGATTGCAAAAACCAAAATGATATCCAAGAAAAATTCATTCAAAAGATCTCAGAAGTCATTTCTAATGCTAATAAATTTGACGATTATTTAATCAACATTAAGGGTGATTATAACACTTATCTATTAAATTGGTTTACGCTTCATAAAGAATACGATGTGGAGCATATTGAAAAACTTAAAGATGCTTTTGATGAAAAAAGTGATGCAAAAAATATACTTAAGATTATATATTTAATTCAAATAGAAAAATCCTTTAAAAAATCTAAGGGGAAATTCTTAAACTTTCTTTTATTGCTTGAAGAAAATATTGAAAAATTGGAATTTACATATGACGATGAAAATAAGAATGAAAAATGGTTGAAATTATATTATAACAGAAATAGATATTATAAACCCACAAATGATACAGGGAGGTTAATTTATCGTATGCATAGCATAGGATTTCTTAAGGATTATTTGATTGATTATAACAAAAACAATATCTATAATTGCACATTCCGCAAGCTAAATTCTAAAGATGATTATGTCAAAATAATTGAGGCATACTTACGAAGGTATTTATCAGAAATTTCAGCAGTTAAGATAATTAATGAACTCAGGGAAAAACTTAATAAACCAAAATTAATTGAGAATATTTTAGAGTGCCTTTATTTTTTAGCAAAGTTTTCGTATAAAGAAATTGCAAGTAAGCGCAAACGGGCAACTGATGAAATTGAAGAAATGCTTAATAAAAGCATTACTGATTCGAAATACAGTAAAGATTATTTTCAACAAAATCTATTTATAAAGGAACAAATATATTTTTACTTTAATGCTAAGTATGCAAGAAGGGGATTTAAAATTAGTGGCAATCCATTTTCACTACACGATGATTATTATGAGGGGGCTTTATCCAAAACAGAAATTTTGAAAAAATACATGGCCGTGCTAAAAGAAGGTACAGAACAAAACAATTATAAACACATGATGGGTTCGTGTAAAAAAATGATAAGGTCATTAAATGACTTCGATTTTAAAATCGACTGGTTGCTTCATTTACTAAAAGCCTTTTCAATGTACTCGATTAATAATAGCTCCTATATATCTGAAGCTAACGGAGACTTAGAATTTGGATTTGGGAACTTATATAATAGCGTAGAATATGATGACTTCACTAAAATTCAACCAATTTTTGAAAATTACGACTTAGCGCTTTTTAACAATATTGATGACAAAAAAAATAGCAATCAAATCAAAAAAAACATACAGATTATTCAAGCTAAATTATTATTACAAATGCAACTAAATAAAGCTGATGCTTTATATAACAAACACAAAACACTTATAAACAAAAGTCAATATGCCTAAATTAGAAGAATTAATTTCCACCTCTCAAAATGTAGTTAAAGTTTTAAATAAAAAACTAATACAAATCGAAGAAATTCATCAAGACATAAAACGTCTAATAGATTCTTCAAGGTCATTTCCTGTGCAACTAAATAATAAATACAATGAGATTGTTGATCTGACGGTAAAATATACTAAGGAACTTAGTGGTGTTACAAATACATATCTTGATTGCAACAACACGATGCTTACCTCAAAGATTAATGAGCTTTCAAATAAAATAAAAGAAATTGAAAAAGAAATTTCACGACTTGTAGATACTGATTTCCATAGCTTGTTTATTGGATTACAAAAAAAATTCATTGACCAAACAAGAGAAGATTTGGAACATGAATTAAAAAGATTTGAAGACAAATCAAATGACCTACAAAACAAAATAAATGAGCTACGAAAACAAGTAGAACGACTTGAGGGCATTGATTTAGAAAAACACTTTGGCGAATTACAAAAGACACTTGCAGAAATTTTTGGAGCTATCAATGCAATCAATCTAACTCTGACAAACATCATTCAAACACTTACTGGAATTGTTCAATCTTTAGGAACAATACAAACAACGCTTGACACAAACCATAAAGAAGCTAAACAACTATTGTCCAGTTTTAGTGAGGCAACAGAAAAGCATTTAATTAACCAAGATAACCAAGTGAAAAATAATGTTGAGCTACTGGAGAGTAAAATAAAATCTGTATCAGAACAAAACGAGTTGCTAGGGAAAGAAGTAAAGATTAACAGAATAATTCAGATCGTAGGACTAACAATAATTATAATCATCCTCATCTATTATGCGGTCAAGCATTAACGCCAAAGCTTTTGCAAGCACCCGACCATGAAGACGTTTATGCAAGTTTGAAAAGACATAACAACGGACCGACAGAAGCAGGGACCGATAACAGCACCTACAAGAAATTGGCGGTTCAGTGGTTAAATGAAGCTTTGTGCTTCGTATCAGTTCGTTGGTAGCAGACAGTTTTCGGGTCCAGAATCCCCAACTTCTGTAGCTACGAAACTTGAGTAGCAAACATAAACGACAACAAAAACCTAAAAATCAACAATATGAATTTTCAAGAGTGTCCACATTATGATGAAATTTTAAACGTATTAACTGAAGGCAGAAATTTTGAGGATATCAATTTTGAAATTGATGAAATTAAGAATTGTAAAGAATGTTCTAAAGAACGTGATGTATGTGAGTTATGGACAACTTTAATTTTAGTTGAACATATGAAACCACAAATGAACATCTCAGATGCGAAAGCAACCATTGACAACTTGAATGATCAATTGGGAAAAATAGCTCTTAAACTTGTAAGAAATTCAAAAACAAACGGTAGCGATAATAATTGATAATATAGAAGATGTTTCTGCAAAGCCAACTTGTTCTAAACCTGAACAATCTTTAATTTACTTCTAATTTTAGTTTTTTACGCTTATTGTTTAAAGTTAATTAATTTAACTTTGTCACCAAGAGTCTAATCTATTAGGTGACTAGAACAGAAATTTTATCGAGATACCTCACAAACAGAAATTAAATTATGACAACAGACGGAAAACCAACAAAGGAAACATTAGATAATTGGCATAAAGACCCGAACAATTGGAAATGGCGATGGCTATATTACAACAAAGAAGACAAAAGAATTTTTCCACCAAAAAGAAATAAAATAATGGGCTGGACTG
>CANJKA010000183.1 GCA_947474675.1 Flavobacteriales bacterium | reverse complement strand
ATTGAATTACAAAAATTTTCACCTTCAACAAAGGTAGTTCAGCATGCTTGTCCAATGTGGGTGCCACTAATTGAAAATAACAGGCATGAATCTGAAGCTGGAAAATTGTTCATTCAAGAAGATATTCAACAGTTATTAGATAAAGATCCGAAAATTGATGTAATTGTTTTAGCATGTACACATTACCCAATTCTAAAACAGTACATCGAAACAATTATTCCTTCTTCAATCCAAGTTCTTTCACAAGGAAAAATTATAGCCGAAAAACTTAGCGATTATTTAAAAAGGCACCATGAGCTTGAGAAAACCTGCTCAAAAAATGGAGAAATACACTTTTTAACAACTGAAAATTCACTTGATTTTGATCGAAAAGCCTCTATGTTCTTTGGGAAAACCGTAGTTTCAGAGCATATCAAATTTTAAAATAGCACTTTCCATTCGCACTTATTTCACCATTTTACTTTCAATAGTCCAGCCGATTAAATAGGCCCTTTCTTTTGCCAAATTTGCTTTTTCGCCATCCCAATTTTGATTAATTGTTTCATTAAACAATTTCAACCATTGAGTAAAATGTTCTTTTTTTAAAGCCATTTGAAGGTGCTTTTCAGTAACATTTGTAGCATATCCTACCTCATCCAAAAGCACAAACGCCCAAAAATCAACCATTTTTGGCAAATGTTTTTCAAAATTCAAATTTTTAAAAAAGGGTGACAACAAGTTGTCTTTTGCAATTTTATCGTAAAAAATATTTACCATCTTTTCAATATCTGAGCGCACTTCAAGATCTTTCATTATTATAGATAATTGGGATTAAACAGAAATAATTTAGCCTTAAGATACTTATTTCTTGTATTTCATGTGATATTTCCCTGAAACTATTTCAATAAATGAAGTTTTTTTAATTTTTGATTCAGCCCAGGAGATAAAGTCAAAATATTCCATCGCTAAACCTTCAAAAGAATCGTCTTTTATAGCAGAAAGCTCCTTGTAAAGTTCCTCCCAAAGTTCTTCTGCATCAATATTGTTAGTGCATTTTATTCGTTTCGACACAAATTGAAGAAATACTTTTTCAAAAGCGTAAAGTCTGTTTCTCGATTTTAAAAATCTCAAGGTACTTTTCAAAGAATAAGGCAGAAATTCATTGTGTTTAAGCTCAAGATGAGCCAGTAAATCCAAAATATGAGTATACGACAGTATGTCTTCACTTTCATCCAACTCAGTATCATTCAAAATCTTATTAATCCATTTCAAAGCGCCAGAAAAATCTTTTTGTCCAAGCTTTATAGTTGCGATTTTAAATTGTATAAATGCTTTTCTAACAGGAGATATTTTTTCACCAAATAATTGTAACCCTTTTTCTATAGCACCAATTGAATTTTCTGCTTTTTGATATTCTCCTCTATGTGTTAAAATAGAGAGCTCGATACTACTTGTACTTGCAAAAAGTTTAATTTGTAAATCTTCGTTTTGTTCTAATGGATAGTTATTCGGGATTTCTTTTAATTTCTTCAAAAATGAACTCGAGTCAACATGATATCCCAATTCTTCAGAAACAAAAATTGCATTAGTGAGGAGTGAAAAATAACTATTCAAATTGGATTCGATAACGCCTTCTCGATCTTCAAATGTTTTGAGATTAGCTTTAATATAGATATAACTTTTTTCTAAATCGCCACTAGCAAACCAATATGCACTTCTAATATGATTGTACAAATAAGCGGAATCAAACGGTAATTCATTTGTTTTTAAATTTCCAGGTAATTGTTTGAAAATACTTTTAAATTGCTCTCTTTCCTCATCAGAGCGTGCCTTTCCCTTTCGTGAAAGTTGAAAAAATAAATCACTCTTAATTTTCCATAATTGATTATAAAGCTCCAATTGCTTCATAATCAGTGTATCCTTTTGTTCTATTTCCTTTAAATCATCAACAGTAACATCACTATATCCATTATTTTCAAGTAGTTTTTTCTTTTTTCTCCTAATTTCCATTAATAGTGTATGTCGCTCATTTTTTTCTGCAAATTTTTCAGCACTTCTTAAGATTCTACCACATTGATCATAAAGCGATTTTGTGTACAAAATTTCGGCGCTATGCATTAATTTGTAAATTTGAGCATCAATTGATGTGGAGGAATAAAAAGCATCTAAAGCGCTCAATACATGGTCATATAATCGCTTTTTAGTAATGGAAAATCTATTTAAAAAGGCTTCATTTTTAAATTCTTTAAAAAGTGCCTCTTCATTATATTCGTCTTGTTTGGCAATATAATCGAACAACCGGACATAATTATTTTCATCGCCTATGGTATGACGCGATGAAATCAATTTAAAATATCTTTTTTCCGATTTTGAAAGAGATTTGATTAATTCAAATAATCCTTCTTTGACTTTTGTAGACATGCATAAATTCTTTTAAATAAATTACCTGTAATCTAATTTAATAAAAGGATTTCACATAAAACCAAACTGTTTTTGAAGTGTATATTTTATTTATTAAAACGTGATCTTTAGACATAAAAAAAGCCCTGTTAAACAAGGCTTTAATTTTTTATAAATGTTTTTTTCTTTTTACTTCATCGGGATCTGAATTTGGATCCGTTATACCACCCACATCTCCCGTTTCATCATCTGTTCCGTCACCAGATCTAGACGACCAAACTGGAATATCTGAATTCGAATTATGTGTACATGGACGAATATTTTCCTTTGTACAAGAAACAGCAAAAAACCCAACTGCAACAACCGCTATATAAATAACTTTCTTCATCTCTGTAACTTTATGTAAACAAACATATTACTTAAATTCTAATTATCCAAATTTTCTACCTGAAATTTTAGTGTAACGCATGTTCCTTTGATTGAACTGTCGTTATTCCGTATTTGAAAGGGGCCATTAATCTCAAAAACTTTGTTGGAAAGGATCTTAAGGAGTTCTATTCGTTTCGTCGTGATTTCCATTCCTTGCGAGCGATGGTCGCCATCATAGTTGGTTTTACTGTTCATGCTTGTTTCAATTCCCACACCATTATCTTCAATTTTAATAGTCAACATTTCTCCTCTTAAAGTGATATCTACAGTAATTAACCCTTTTTTTGTTTCATCCGGTAAAATACCGTGGATAATGCTGTTTTCAATAAAGGGTTGCAACATCATCGCAGGAATAATAACAGATTCTGCATCAATATTTTCGTCACAATTTATCTGATAATCAAACCGATCTTTAAAACGCATTGCTTCAAGAGACATATATAATTCAAGCCTCTCAAGTTCCTGACTGAGTGTAACAAGGTTTCCATCATCGGATGAATCCAAATTTTTACGAATCAACTTCGCAAAGTTCGTTAGAAAGCGATTCGCAGATAGACGGTCTTGTGTATTGATGAAATATTGAATTGAATTGAGTGAATTAAAGATAAAATGGCGATTCATACTTGCATTGAGAGATTTTTGTTCTAATGCCAGCAATCTTGACTTATAGCCCATTTTTTCTTTTTCATTTTTCTCTCTTTCTCGTTTTAATCTAAATCTAAATATTCTGAAGACTAAATAAGCCAATAAAACTAAGACTAGTACTATAAACCACCATGTTTTATAAAATGCTTGCTTAACGATGAATTCGAATTTTATTTCATCGGAAGCAATTCCTTTTGAGTCCACACAACGTGCATGCAGTATGTAATTTCCAGCAGATAAGCCGCTAAATGTAATTGTTGTATTATTATTGAGTGGCGACCAATTATTGTCTTGTCCTTCTAACCAAAACTGAAATTGCATTCCAGTATAATTAGCAAGCGATATCCCATCCATTTCAAAGGTAAGGTTGTTTTTAGAATAGGGTAATTTTAGGTTTATTGGTAACCCATTTTTATCAATCCCATCTGCATATTTTGAGAATTCTATGCTTTGATAATTAATTAAAATATGTTTCAAAATTAATACGGGTGAAGAAAATCCTTTGTCATGTTTTATCGGTAAAAAACTAACTAGACCCGACGCTGTTCCAAACCAAAGTCGCCCATTTCTGTCAATAAAACTTGAATTAATGTTTGTTTCAAGATCAACAACACCTTCAGCAATTCCGTAATTCACAATTGAAATCGTGTTCTTTTCTAAATCGGAAAGTACAAAAATTCCGTTGTTGGTCCCAACATACAGCTGCTGATTTGAATAATTTAAGAAATTAATATAATTTGAAGATGGCACTTTAGAAAAAACCACTTGTTTAATTTGACCCTTTTTAAGACAAAACAAGCCTTCCTCAGTTGCGATCCATAAAGAATTGTAAATATCTTTTTCCAGCGAATAAATGGTCTTTTTAAATCTATTTTGAAGTTCTAGTCGGTTCGATTTTATAAGAAATAAACCTTTATCTGTTGCACAATAGATGGTTTCTCCAATCTGACAAAAATCCCGAACATTGGTAACTTCGTCATTGTTGACTGGCCTTATTTTTCCTTTGTTATAAAAAGAGACACCGTTACTTCCTCCGATATAAAACGAATTAGAAGAAATTTTTAAAAGTGCTGTAATCTTATCTCCAGGCAAACCATCTTCCGTATAAAGTGTTTTCTGAACCGTCATTCCTTTCAAAGCAACTAATCCAGAACCTGTTCCGAACCAATTTAATCCATCAACATTCAACATTGAAGTCCAAATAGTACTATTGTTTTCGAGGATGACAGGTATGATTTCTTTGTTTTTAGTCATTTGCATTAACCCTCCATCAAAAGTGCCAATCCAATAATTTCCAGAGAGATCTTGATTCATGTTTAATACCAATCCAGATGTCATATTCGTGTTTTCATCAAAATAAACGAACATTTCACCAGGAAATCTCAAGAGACCTTTCCCCTCACTGCCCATCCAAAGATTCCCTTTTTTATCTTCAAAAATGCAACGAATACTTTCCATTGGCATTCCATTGTATTGATTGAGTTGTAGGTTAATTCTTCCATCTTTAATTCGATATACGCCACCATTCGTGTTTATCCATAAGTTTCCTTTGGAATCTAAGAGACATCCTCGTAAGCTCAATAAAGAATCAATACCTTGAATTATTTTTAATTTCTCAGTTGATAGCCCATACTCTAACAACCCATCTTTGAATGTTGTAATAAACAACTTATCTCCTTGCTTTTCGATTCCTGAAACATTATAATCGTCCAAAGCTTTAATGTGTCGAAACGTTTTTAAATCTGCAGTTTTGATAACACCTGCTCTTGTTCCTAGATAAAGGTTATCTTCAAAAATCAACAAATCACGGATACTCAAATCATCTTCCTGATACAATTGAATTTGCGCTTGTTCAGCTGAATTGAAAGCAACTTTCGACCCTCCATTTATCTTGAGTTGAATTAATTGATTGTTTCTTAGTTCAAATAATCCTCCTCCATTGGAACCAACAATTATGCGATTTTTGAAAACCACTATTTCCGAAACGGAAGTTGTTTTAAAATTTTGACTAAATGCCCATTTACTGATTTTGTTACCTTGAATTTTGGAAATACCACCTTCATGCCCGACCCAAATTGCATCACCAATGCTTTTTATAAGTTTTACACGGTTATTTAAGATTCCATTTTCCGTAGAATATGATTGAAAATCTTTTCCATTAAATTTTGCAAGTCCACCCAAAGTTCCGACCCACAAATAACCGTCATTATCCTGTGTTATAGAATTTACTTGAGATTGAGGTAATCCTTGAGCAGTATTATACGTTAAGAATGAATACCGCTGTGCACTTGCGTTAATACCAAAAAAGAAAATAATAAGAAATAATATTAAACTCTTTATCATTTTGGCAATTTCAACATTTTAACAAATTCTGTCACTCTATTTCTTGCAACTGGCACACGTAACCCATTTTTCAAGATTGCAAAATGACCGTCTTCATTTACATAATCTGAAAGCATATCTAAATTAATAATATGTGACTTGTGAATTCTAAAAAATTTGCTTGGATCAAGAATATTTTCATACGTTTTTAACGTACGTGTATCTAAATAACGTGGGCCTTCCTTGAAATAAATAGTTGTACAATTTCCATTTGCCTCTAAATGCGTTATAGAATCATCTTCTACGATTTTTAGCCCTTTAGTATGGCTGATTGCAATTCGATTATTTGGCTTATTGCGCAATAATGTGTCAGAAAGATTCTTTAATGAACTGAAATATGTGTTGTAATTTTGTGGTTCGTCGGTGAAGATTTTCTTGGTTTCTTTTAGTTTTTCAACTGCGGTTTGTAATTCTTCTATATCGATCGGTTTGAGCAAGTAATAAACAGCACTTGCATTGAACGCTTTGATTGCATAATCTTTAAATGCTGTTACAAAAACAACTTGAAAATCTTTTTCTTCTAATTCATCTAATAACTCAAATCCTTCTGCGCCTGAAGGCATTCGGATATCTAAAAACACGACATCGGGTTTGGAAGATTCGATAATTGCCTTAGCTTGACTTTTTCTAGAAGCCTCTCCAATAACCTCAATATCAGGACAGTATTCTTCAAGCAACATGATAAGATTCTTTCTTGCGAATTCTTCATCGTCTACAACAATTGCTCTAAGTTTCATAGTTTTAGTGTTAAAAGTAAGCATTAAATTTCCTCTATTCGAATATACCATTTAATACTAAAGTAGTCGCAATTTTATATGTATTTAAAACAACATATTGCTCCTTTAACATAAAATTTACCCCCGATTAATACATCTCAAATACATTTCAAGTTTTTTTTCTTAGGCAAAAGAAAAGTTCATTTATCTTCGAATTATTGAACGCTTTTAACCTACTTGCTTATGCTTAAAAATGTACACTTCATCAAACAAACATGTTGGATATTTAATGATAACGGAAACTAAGGTTTCCGTTTTTTTTTGATGTTATTTTCCAACTAATACGCCTTCAATTTGCGTTCATGGAAATTAAAAAGGCATAGTCCCTAAGGGACATTAGTCATTGAAATTCTTAAAATTCATGGACAAAAAAGAACTAAGCATATCCAAAGAACCCATAAGGCTGTCATTTTTAAATTCTCAATCATTGCCACAGATGCACAGATTTTACTATTTCACTAAAAAATTGTCTGATAAAAATTGATCTAACATAATAAATTTGCGATTTGGTCTTTGCACAAAAGTAATCTGTGCATCTGTGGCATAAAAATTTTGAGCCAAAAGATGGAAAGTTATTTCTATTTAATGAAGCCTAAAAAATCAATAATACT
>CANJKA010000182.1 GCA_947474675.1 Flavobacteriales bacterium | reverse complement strand
TGACATTGTTTAACTTCTTAAAAGATTATTACGCAAAAGGAATCAGAAACGTTTTATGTACAGACATTTCAAAAGACGGAATGTTAGAAGGACCTGCTTTCGAATTATATTCCTTCATAATGGCAGAATACAAAGATGTTGATCTAATAGCAAGCGGCGGTGTTTCCTGTATAGAAGACGTAATCAAATTAAAAAATAACGGCATCCCATCAGTAGTAATAGGAAAAGCGATCTACGAAAATAAGATTGATTTAAAAGAATTGGTACTACTGAATACTCGAAGTTGAAGGAATAAAAGAGTGATTATAAAATTTAAACCATAAGAGAAAGTGATAGCTTTCGAAGACCATAGGGAAGAGCCATATAAGGAAATATAAGTGTGTTGTGTCAATGACTTGATAATACATACAAGTAAAAAAAACACTACACTACAATTCACACAACTTATATGTCCTTATATTCCTTATATGGTTCAAAAAAGAAAAATATGCTAAAAAAAAGAATAATCCCGTGCTTAGACATTAAAAATGGGAGAACAGTTAAAGGAATAAACTTTGAAGGTCTACGAGATGCTGGAGATCCAGTTGACTTAGCGAAGTACTATTCTGAAATGGGAGCAGATGAATTGGTTTTTCTTGATATTACCGCGACACAAGAAGGACGTAAAACAATAATTGACATGGTCTCTAAAGTGGCCTCTGAAATAAATATTCCGTTTACAGTAGGAGGTGGAATAAGCTCAGTAGAAGATGCTTCATTATTGTTAAGAGCAGGAGCAGACAAAATAAGCGTCAATTCTTCAGCTGTTAGAAATCCACAATTATTGAAGGAATTAGCAGACAAATTTGGGAATCAATGTGTTGTTTTAGCTGTTGATGCTAAATTGATTGATAATGAATGGATTGTATTTCTAAGTGGTGGTAAAATTCAAACAGAATTAAATCTGTTCGATTGGGTTGAACGAGGGGTCGAACTAGGAGCAGGGGAGATTCTATTTACCTCTATGAATCACGATGGAACCAAGAAAGGATTTGCAGTTGAAGCACTTGAAAAAATGGCGCAAATTGTTAATGTTCCAATAATAGCTTCAGGGGGATGTGGTTCAAAAGAACATTTTCTAGAAGTTTTCAAATCCGGAAATATAGATGCAGCATTAGCAGCAAGTGTTTTTCACTTCGGTGAAATTGAAATTCCGGTATTAAAAGAGTATTTAGAAGAGAATAATATAAATGTAAGGGGGTAGCAATTAGTAATTAGTTTTTAGTGATTAGTTTACTGAACACTATGACTAACAACTAATAGCTAACAACTAAAAACTAAAAAAAATGAATATAAATTTCGAAAAAAGTAATGGTTTAATTCCTTGTGTAATTCAAGATAGTACAACCTTACAAGTGTTAATGCTTGGTTATATGAATCAAGAAGCGGTTGATCAAACAATTGAGACCAATAAAGTAACTTTTTTCTCCCGTTCTAAAAATAGAATTTGGGTAAAAGGTGAAGAGAGTGGAAATTTCTTAGAAATGAAATCAATTGCATTAGACTGCGATAACGATACAGTTTTAATAAAAGCAAATCCAATTGGGCCAACTTGTCACAAAGGGAATAAAACATGTTGGAGTGAAAATGAAACGACTGGTTTTGGAGTTATCTCTCGCTTAGAAGATGTTATTTCTGATAGAATCAATAATCCAAGTGAGAAGTCGTATGTGTCTGATTTAGTTGGTCGTGGAATTAATAAAGTGGCTCAAAAAGTAGGGGAGGAAGGAGTTGAAGTTGTTATTGAAGCTTTAGGTTCTGATGATAATCTGTTTTTGAACGAAAGTGCTGATTTACTATTTCACTATTTGATTTTATTGCAAGCAAAAGGATATAAAATGAATGATGTTTTAGAGGTGTTGAAAGGGAGAGAGAAATGAAAATGTTCTTAAATGAAATTATTGAATATCTTCAAAGTGTTAATTTTGAATTATTCAATAATTTTTTTTTCATATTATTCATTTCGTTCAAAATTAAATAATCTTTTCCATTTCAAATTTACCTTCTCCTGGATTGTATAAAAAAGGGATAATTCCATATTTTAAATAGACCCTTTTCTTAAACTTCCAAGTACCTTTAAATTTATTATTATCAATTATACCTTCATAGTAAAGAGGTGAATGTTTTTTATCAGTTCTATACCTTTCTCCGGTTTCAATATTAATTAAAGATTCTTTAGGCATTTGTTTAACGAAAGATATTTTGGAATTTTTAAGAATACCCTTAATTGTCCCTTCAGCTTCAAAACCTCCTGTAAGTAGATCATCAGACACTACTCCTTCAAAGTTAACTCCGTCGAATTTATGAATTTCGATCGTGAAATTCGTCTTTTCAAATCCAATTACATTTTGTATTTGCTGGTTATCGTATTGATAACATCCTTTCCAAGTTCCAATCATTTGACAATAGTAGTTGGTTTTAATTTCATATTTATAGAATTCATAAATTTAAAAAACGGTAATTAGGAAAAAGCATTAAAAAAACACCTATCATTTGCTGAATTTTAAATTTAGATGAAGTTAATTACAAAAAATGAGATTTCAGTACTTGTTTCAATTCTTAAAATCATTCATCTATTAAAAATCACGAATTAATTTATGAAATAAGTCACAAACAAAAGACCTCATAAACACCGATGAATGTCAAGTTGACGATTTACTTCGTGACTATTAAAGCGATCCATTTGAGTTAAAAAAAACAATAAAATAAATATGAAAATTTTATTATCTTTACTTCTTTAAAATTATTTAAAAATAAATATGGAAAACCACGATTTTTATCCTGAAAAACCAGAATTAGTTGAAAAGAAAAATCAGAACAATGTTGGTAAAACAGTAATTTCAGTTTTGCTTTTTATACTTTTCATGAGTCTCTCAGGTATATCAAATTTTATTTTCATCTTTTTTGTTATCGCTGTTTTATTTATTCACGAAATGGGACACTTCTCTTTTATGAAATTATTTAAATATACAAATGTTAGTATGATGTTTGTCCCTTTAATGGGAGCTTTTGTTAGAGGAGAAAAAGAAAAATATGAACAAAAACAAAGTGTTTTAGTAATTATGGCTGGGCCAATACCAGGTGTTATAATCGGTATGATTTTATTGTATTTTGGTACTTTATGGAAAATGGAATGGGTATTTAATCTATCGATCATTTTTCTATTTTTAAATATGATGAATTTACTACCTCTGGATCCGTTAGATGGTGGACAATTATTTAAACTTTTGATCAATAGAGGTCATGAAAAATTTCAACTATTTTTTAGTTTTATTTCCTCACTTATTGTCATTGCTATCGGATGGTACATTGATGCTTTAGGATTAACAATCTTTGGATTTTTAATGGGGTTTAGAGTTCGTGCTATTCAAAAAAACTACCATATTCACAAAGATCTGGAAGAAGAAAATATTAATTTTAAAACAACCTATAATTCACTTTCTAATAAAGATTTCTCACAAATTAAACAGATAGTATTGAAATATACTCCAGCATTAAGAACATATATAGATCAAGTTGAATCAGAAGTGGTAGATCCGATAATTGCTAGTCAAGTTAATAGTGTATTGATTTCTCCTTTTGAAAAAAACGCTTCACTATTATTTAAATCATTAACAGTAATTGTTTGGTTGTCAGCTATGTTATCACCATTTATCTTAATGATCTATTTAAATTTAATTGAATTATAAAATGAGTTTTACGATTGGTGAAAAAGTAGGTTTTTTATATGAAGTAGGAGGAGGGGTGATTAGAAAAGTTACGAATCCAACAACTTTTATGGTGGAAGACGAGTCGGGTTTTGAAAGAACTTTTCTTTTAAACGAATTAGTCAAAATTCATGGTTCAAATTACAAACTTTCAAATTCAGCTGATTTACACGTGAATGAAGATGAGACATTGTCAACAAATACTCATTTTGTTTTGAAAGAAAATGTTGCTGGCTCTAAAAAAGCAATGGATGTATGGGAAATAGATCTTCATATTCACGCTATTACAGAAACAAATTTAGGATTAACAAATTTTCAAATGTTAACAAAACAATTGGCAGAATTTAAATCCTTTTTTAAAAAAGCTAAAAGCAAAAACATTCGTAAAATTGTTGCTATTCACGGAGTTGGAGAAGGTGTCTTGAAGGAAGAAATTAGATCTTATTTATCCAAACAAGAAGGAATAGAATATTACGATGCTGATTTTCGAGAATATGGAAAAGGAGCTACAACTGTTGAAATTCATTACAATTACAAGTAATTAAAAGTAACGTTTTTAATATAAAATAAATTATTATACCTTTTTAATTCTTTTCAATGGAAATCAAAGACTTTTAAGAAAATAGTTTCTTCTTTTCTTTTTTCTTTTTCTCTTCTTTTTCTCCTTTTGTATTCAATCTTATTCCAGCAAGTAATTTAATAGAGTAAAAACTTTGTCGATAAACTAGTTGATTAAATCGAATTGATTTGTTATCAATATCTGTTACTAAAAAGACAAAATAACGCGGGACTGAATATCCTCCAACAAGACGAACATCATATCTAGGTGCTAAACCAATAAATGCTCTTGGACTACCATTTACAATGTATTGTTTTGATTGAATTACAGCTCCTAATCCAAACAAACCTGAAACTTGCCAGTTATTTTTCCTTGTTGCATAAGCATAACCAGGAATTACACCAAAATCAACCGCCGAAAAAGAATTTGATAACGTTTTTGAATTGTTTGGATCTGTTAAAATTGTTGGGATAACACTTGGAGCTCCAATCGTGTCATTACTAATTCCGTATGCGTTGAAAGTTGATTTTAAATACCAAGACTTAACTTCTCTAGTAAAATGAGCTTTCTTTCCTAATACTGCTTGCATTTTAAAATTTTTATTAAAAAAATACCAAGTATTAATTGAAAAACCAACAGATTTAGTAGCTGGACGAATAAGATTAGGTTGATCTTTTGAAAGAGCAGAGTTCCATGATTCTGCTTTTAAAATAGAATAACCTTTAAAAGTTCTGAAATCTACATCCCAATATGATTTCTTTACATTAAAAGTAAAACCAAAACCAGAATATCTTGTTTTCCCATATTTTTCTTCTGATTTAGAATCTCCTTCTAATGCATGAAATAAACGCAATGAAAACCATTTGTAACACATTCCATATCCAATAACTCCTTTATAATTATTTCTGTATTTCAATTCTTTAACTCCAAAAGGAAAATTGTTAGAAATAGAAAATGGGGCAGAGGTATAACCGAAATCTGTATACAACACGACTTTTTCCTTATACATTTCATAAGGCAAAGAATCACCTTGTGAAAAAATTGAATTAGTAGAAGAAGATATTACTAGTAAAAAAAAATATTTATATAAATTCATTGTTGGGTATTCTCCTGATCTTTATTACAAAGTTACAACTTTTCTTAAAACCCCTCTAAGTTAAGAATAAAAGCGTATTCTTTTGCCTTTTCAATTCTTTCACTTGTCCTTCCTGAACCACCTCCATGACCTGCATCCATGTTACAATCAAAAAGTATTGGTAGATCATTTGTTTTTAATTCTCGTAGTTTTGCAATCCATTTTAAAGGTTCCCAATACTGAACTTGTGAATCGTGATAACCTGTTGTAATGTACATCGAAGGATAATTCATCGCTTTCACATTGTCATAAGGAGAATAACTGAGCATGTACCAGTAATAGTCTTCCTCATTTGGATTTCCCCATTCTTCATATTCTCCGACCGTTAGAGGAATGGTTTCGTCTAACATAGTGGTCACAACATCTACAAATGGCACTTGTGCAATAATTCCTTTCCACAAATAAGGTGCTAAATTAGTGACTGCTCCCATTAATAAACCACCAGCACTTCCTCCTTGAGCATAAATTTTATCTTTATCGCAATATCCTTTCATGCCAAGGTATTCAGCGGAATTAATAAAGTCAGTAAATGTGTTTCTCTTTTTAAGAAATTTACCATTTTCATACCATTCTTCACCTAAATATTTTTCTCCACGAATATGTGCGATAGCATAAACAAAACCTCTATCTATTAAACTTAATCGAATCGGATTGAATACGTCTGGTATTGTAATCCCATAAGAACCATAGCCATATAGTAACATAGGAGCTTTTTCTAAAACAATACCTTTTTTATAAACCAATGAAACGGGTATTTCAGTACCATCGTTTGCAATTGCCCAAATCCTTTGTGATTCATATTTTTCTGGTGAAAACGATTTGTCCAATAACTCTTTTCTGAAATAAACTTCCCTAGAATCATCCGATAAATTGTAATCATAAACAGTGGAAGGAGTTGTCAAAGAATTATAAAGGAAATAAATATTGGTAGCGTTATAGTTATCATTTATAGTCAATCCCAAATAATAGGTTTCTTCTTCAAATGAAATATATTTCTCCGTTTTAGATTTAATGTCAATTATTCTAATCTTCTGTAACCCTCTAGATCGTTGTTCTAAGATGATGAAATTCTGTAATATTAATGTATTTTCAAGTAGAATTTTCTTGTCATGAGGAACTACTATTTCGCAATTATCAATCGTTTCGGGAATATCTTTAGTAAAAACTAATTTATTATTCTTAGCTTTTTCATTTGATAAAATGTAAAATCCATTTTCATGATGTTCAACAGAATAGAGATGACCATTTTTACGTTTCAAGAAAATAAATGCTGAGCTATTAGGTTGATTAGCATCCACTAAAAGAACTTCAGTTGTTGTGGAACTTTGAGTATATATTTCAATATATTTATCTGTTAAAGATTTTGAAATAAATACACTAAATCTTTCATCATTTTCTTCAAAAACAAGCTCATCAGTAGAAGAATCAGTTCCTAGTAAGTGCTTGTAAATCTGAAACTCACGTAATGTTTCCTCATCCTTTTTTACATAAAAAATGGTTTTATTGTCATTCGCCCAAACGATAGATCCATCCGTGTCAGTTATTTCATCCTTTAAATAAGTTTGATCAGAATTTAAACGAAAACGGATTGTGTATTTTCTTCTACCAATATAATCTTCACTGATTGCTAGAATTTCATTGTTAGAAGATGCTGACCAATCCGCTAAAGAATAATAACTTTTACCTTCAGCTCTTTCATTTTCATCAAAATAAAGAATTTCGTTTTTATCATCTAATTGATATAAATAACTATAGTCTTTTCCTTCTTTATTTCTTTCTTGATAGGTTTT
>CANJKA010000181.1 GCA_947474675.1 Flavobacteriales bacterium | reverse complement strand
ATATCATTTTCAAAACAAAGTAACAAGTGCAAATTGGATATTTCAGTTTGAGTTAGAGAGCCAGTATTGAGAAACAAAGCAGCTTTCCGTGTGAGTAATGCACTCGTGCACAATACTCACACTCCAAACTGCTTTGTGGAGTCGGAGGGGATCGAACCCTCGTCCAAACGACGAATTACTAAGCTTTCTACATGTTTATTTCTTGATTAATTTTCGACCAGTACCACGAGCAAGAACACCCAAAACACTAGCTTATCTTCTAGAGTTTTCATCCTTACCACGAAGTGGAGTAAAGCCTATCCCGAAATTAATGAACTTCCGATTTCCGTCCCCTAACAGGTGGAGGTGACGAAGGAAGTACTCGTTCCGCCTACTAAACTTCGGCTGGAATAAAGCTTTATTAGTCTAACTAATTAAGCAGCAAGTGCGTATGACGTGTTGTCAATTAAATTTTGAGACAAGTGATTAAAGAGCTTCACCTCAACGCTCTACATGCTTACACTTAACAACCGCTATCGCTGTCAAATCCAATACGACCCCAAAGAACTGGTGTAAAGATAGTGATAAATAGACTTAAAGATGCAAGACTTAAAGATAAAAGACTGTTTGTTGATAAAATAGTTGGTTTTAATAGACTTTAGATTTTTAGATGGTAGACATTAGACAAAAAACAAATAGATCACACGAGTCTAAGAGTGAAGCGATCTAACGTCTTTGAGTGAAACGGTCTAAGTATCTAAAAAAGACATTAGATTTTTAGATGGTAGACATTAGATTTAATTATAGGGGGATTTTGAATTTAGAAAAGTGAGTTATTAAAATTTAAAAATTATAACTAATTTAGATTCTAATCTAAACGATTTTATTTGTAAATCGGCGGAAAAATACCGACTAACTATTTGTAAATAAATAATTTAAAATGAAAATAATTACAATCTTATTTATCCTAATAAACCTGAACTCGATTTCTCAACGTCCAAATGATAGAATTCATTTCGATTCCGTTGAGGTTGAAAAAAAGTTTTCAGTTATCTCTATGAATAACTCTCCGATAATTTATAGATTATACCCAAATGATATAACCTATTATTCTGAATTAAAATATGACTCTATTTGGGTTGAAGCTACCAATTCCAAAGTAATATATGGTAAGGATAATAATTGCCAAGTAATTCCTGAAAAAGGTGAAAACAAATATTGTACAATCTCACTAATGGGACTTAATGGAAAAGATACTATTGAAATAAATAGTCGTCCGTGTAAAATAAAAGACATTCCAAACCCAAGAATTCAATTGGGGAGTGTTAAAATTAAAGACGGTATCGATGAGTTAACTGATAGTTTGTTTTTTAATTCCAATCGGTTTTTCCTTATTTATAATTCCGATGTTTTTATAAGTACAAGTTGTATGTTGTATGAAATTTCAATTTCAATTGACGATAAGGAATTTGTTATGTCACAATCCTATTTACCCGATTATTTTAAAAAAGCATATTTTGAAGCACCTAAAAATGCTAAAATAACGTTTAATTACTATGTATTTACGGAGACTTATGCTCATACAAGTGAGAAAGTTATCTTGTCGACGGTTTATCATAAAAAGGCGAAAAAGAAAAAGTTCACGCCTTTTAAAAAGTAAATTTATTCGGTTTCAGCTTATCAAATCCCCAAAAAAGCATACATCAAAATATTCGCTCCCATTTGCAATGCTTGCTTTCTTTTTTCTTCGCTATCTCCATGAACTTGAGCGTTTTCCCATCCGTCACTTAAATCGGTTTCGTAGGTGTACATACAAACCAATCTTCCTTCAACGATGATTCCAAAAGCTTGTGGTCGTTTACCATCATGCTCGTGAATTTTTGGCAACCCATTAAAATCAAATTTCTGATGAAAAACAGGGTGATTAAAAGGTAATTCTACCAATTCATTGTTTGGAAATACTTTCTTTAATTCCACTCGAATAAATTCATTCATTCCATAATTATCATCGATGTGTAAAAATCCGCCGCCCAATAAATAGGTTCTCAAATTTTCAATCTCAGTAGGAGAGAAGACCACATTTCCATGTCCCGTCATGTGAATAAATGGATATAAAAACAAATCCTGACTACCAACTTCAACATAAGGAACGTCCTTTGAAATATTGGTCGCTAAGTTCGCATTGCAAAAAGAAACCAAATTTGGAAGTGCTGTTGGATTGGCATAATAATCACCACCACCATTGTATTTTAAAACAGCCAATTGGTAGGTTCCTTGTGAATTTCCAACAAACGAAATTAAAAATGATACATATAAAAAAAAGTTTCTCATTCTGACTGGTGTTATAAATTTAAATTTTCTAAAAACATTTTTCCTTGCATAACAACATACAATCCTGCTGTTTCTGTTCGCAATCTATTTTTTCCTAAAGTTATTGTTTTATATCCAGATTTCAATGCATTTTCAACTTCGGGAAGACTGAAATCGCCTTCTGGTCCAATTAATATGGGACAATTCAACGGTTCAAAAACCTCAGGCAATGTATTTTTTGGACTTTCATAGCAATGGGCTATCAATCCTTTTGGGTGATTTTTTATAAATGAATTGAAGTCAGTTATTGGATTTAATTTAGGAAGATATAAACGTTTTGACTGTTTCATTGCTGAAATAATAATTTTTTCCAACCGTTCTTCTTTGATTTGTTTTCTTTCAGAATTGGAGCACAATAAAGGCGTAATTTCTGTTACGCCAATTTCTGTCGCTTTCTCTAAAAACCATTCGATTCGATCAATTATCTTAGTCGGAGCAATGGCAATGTGTAAATCGTATTCCGGTTTTGACTCCTCGATTTTAGAATTAATCTCTACCTTACATCTTTTCGGATGATCTTCAATTATTGTAGTGGTGTATTCATTTCCATTTCCATCCATCAAAACTATTTGATTTCCAGCTGTCAATCGTAAAACTTTACAGGCATGCTTCGATTCTTCCTCACTCAAGGTGTGGAATTTTGCAGAAGCATCAATTGTTGGGTCGTAGAATAAATGCATCTTAATGTAATAAACGGTAAATCATTTCACGCATTAAATCACCTTGACTAAACGACGAATTCCCCATTCCTTTTGCTTTTAAATCGTATTCATGAAGAATGGCAATATTTGCAGCAATCTTTTTAGGATTGTAAACCTTTGTTGCATTGATATGTTGAGAAGCAACAAACGGATGAATTTTCAAGGCAACAGCAACTGCTTCTTTGTTTTTTTGCGGTAAAAAATGAATCCTCATCAATTTACTGAAGAAATTAAAGGCAGAAGGAATAACCACCATCATATCTCCAGCTTTGGGATTATGATCAAAATAATTCGCAATATTAAATGCCTTTGGAACATCTCTAACCGCAATCGCATTAATCAATTCAAATGGATTGTAATCTTTAGAAATACCAATATTTTCTTCAATGTGAATATCGTTAATCGCAGTTCCTTTTTCTAATAATAAGAATAACTTATCTAATTCATTCGTAATTTTACTCAAGTCACTTCCTAGGAATTCAGACAATAAAATACTCGCTTTTGAGGTAATGGTATAACCAACTGTTTTCACATAATTGGTAATCCAATCAGGTAATTGGTAATCTTTAACTTTATCAGATTTAAACATCACCCCATTTTTAGTAGCTGTTTTTGCTATCTTTTTTCGAGTGTCAAATGTTTTATTTTTATAATTAATTACGAAAACAGTTCTGTCAGAAGGATTTTCAAAATACGATTCCAATAAATCAAAATCTTTTAAATCTTGTGCTTCTTTTAAAATGACCAATTTTCGTTCAGCCATCATTGGATATCCTTTGCATTCCGAAACAATATTCAGAACTTCAGAATCTTTCCCATACATTATCGCCTGATTGAAATCGCGTTCGTGTTCTTCCAACACATGATCGACCAATGCTTTCGTAATTTCATCAATAAAAAATCCCTCTTCCCCGTGGAGAAAATATATTTTTTCGAATTTTTTATTTTCAATATCTTTTATGATTGATCTGTGCGCCATATTTTTTAGATATTAGATTTTTAGACATTAGATATTAGACTGATGAAAGTTGCAAAAATTCTCATAATCAATTCATTGATTATGAGAATAGTCTAACTTCTATTGTCTAAATATCTATTGTCTATTTATGTTTCCCCCAAATTTTAACCAATTCCACCATTGTCTGAATGGCTTTTTGCATATCCTGAACACTCACATATTCGTGACGTGAATGAATCGCCATTTCCCCTGTAAAGATATTAGGACAAGGTAAACCCATGAATGATAAACGAGAACCATCTGTTCCTCCTCGAATAATCGTTGCTTCAGAATTTATTCCAATTTTCTTCATTGCTTCGATAGCATATTCCGTCACAAAAGGAACCGTATCAAGGATTTCTTTCATGTTTCTATATTGTTCTTTAACCGTGAATTCAACTTCCAATTCAGGATAATTAGCTAAAACGCTATCTAAAATAGTTCTTAATTTATCTTCATAAATCGCTAATTTTGATGTGTCGTGATCACGAACAATTAAATTCACAGTAGCTGATTCTAATTCACCCGTTATTGAAGTAGGATGAACAAAACCTTCACGTTTTTCAGTCGTTTCAGGCGACCATCCAATTTTAGGTAGTGCTGCAACAAATTCAGATGCTACTTTAATAGCGTTCACCATTTTATTTTTTGCATATCCAGGGTGTGCGCTAATCCCTTTGATTGTAATAGAAACTCCATCCGCTGAAAAAGATTCATCTTCAATTGAACCAAGCGTTCCACCGTCTAATGTGTATCCAAAATCAGCATTCAATCTTTCCATGTCTAAATGTTCTACACCTCTACCAACTTCCTCATCTGGAGTAAATAAAATGCGAATTTTTCCATGTTTCACTTGAGGGTTATTGGTGATATAATGGGCAAAATCCATAATGATGGCAACACCCGCTTTGTCATCAGCCCCTAAAAGCGTTAAACCACTTGCAGTAATTAAATCATCGCCAATTTTACTTTTTAAATAACCATGTTTTTCCGTAGTGATTATTTGAGTAGTATCATCCGGTAATGTGATTGGATTCCCATCATAGTTTCTATGGATAATTGGTTTCACATTTGTTCCGCTACAATCTGGAGCGGTATCCATGTGTGCACAAAAGCAAAGTGTTGGTGCTTTTTCATTATCAGAATTACTTTCAATAGTTGCATAAACGTAACCCCACTCATCCATTTCAGCATCTTTGATTCCGATTTCAAGTAATTCTTGAACCAAAACTCTTGCTAAATCTTTCTGTTTTTCACTAGAAGGAAATGAAGGGGAAATAGGATCAGCGGTTGTATCTATTTGTACATATTTAACGAATCTGTCTTCTACTGTATACGAGTAATTTTCCATGTTTTTTATTTGATTTTCAAAGTTAGTTATTTTAGGAGAATTGATTTTGTTTTTATTCATTTAAAAATTGTTTTAGCACAATTCCAAATACAATTGTTATTGCATAACTCATCATTGTTCCTAATAACACGTATTCACTTTTTTTATTTTCATCTTTTGATCCAAATCGTAACAAACTTTTCCCTGTAATCAAGAATCCGATTGCTTCATATTGTGATAATAAAACAAAAGTTAAAATTATTATTCTTTCAAAAATACCAATTCTAAAACCATTTTTATCCGTCTTTTCAGGCTGGCCTTCAGAATTACTGATTTTACTAGTCGCTAAACCTATTAAAAAACCTAAAGGCTGGCTTATAAAAATATAGGCCATTAGTGTTAGAGTAAAATTGAATTGGTTTAACTCTTTATTGATAGTTTCAAAAACAGCAGAATAATTCTTGAAAATAAAGATCCATACAATTACAATTGTCGATATATGAGCAAGTTGATCAAGGATAAATAATTGAGTATTTCTTGTTTTAAAATGAGTATTTTTTTTAAGCGATATTTTAATCCCATCAATTAAATAATGAATAAAAGCAATTAGAATTGATTGCCACCATAAAAAACTAAATAGGGCAGTTGTCAAATATACGATTCCAATATGTGCGAACATTTCTTTAGAAACCCATTTTTTATTTTGAACCATTTTATCAGTTTGTAATAGAAAATCACTCAATAAATGGGCTATAATTAATCTTAAAAGAAGATTAATTTCATAATTAGAAAAATAAATGCTATTCATAGATTGATTCGAAACGGTTAATTAAACTAAGAATTGAACCCCATCCTGAACTATTTGATCTTTGGTTAATGGCAGACTGATTAATTCCTATTTTTTCTGAAATTTCAACTTCTGTTAATCCTTGTAATTTATAATAGATGACTTCACATTGATTTTGTGTTGCGTTTGACAGAATAAAATCTAACAATTTAAATGAGGTTTCAAATTCATCTTTATATGAATCGTTTGTATTAATAGCAATTGTCTGTTTGTTTTTCAGTTCATCTAATAATCTTCCTGACAAATTATACGCTTCTCCTTGTGATATAGATAGTTTTTCTTTCTCTCCATTCACTTCTCCTATTCCTATTGCTAGCCGAATGTCAAATACAGGTTTATTGATTGATTTATCGGATTCATGTTTAGACTTCAATTTATTTATTGAAACTATTCCCTTTATGTATGTTTTAATGAGAAGTGCCGTTTTTAGAGCTTCACTGGGTTTGTTAATCAAACATTGCAAGCTATCCCCTCGAAAAATCTCTCCTCGTATAGTTTGTTTTTGCTCCAGTTCATCAATAATATTCTTTAATCCTTGAATTAAAGAATTATTTTCTTCTTCACTTAATTTTGTAGATTCAATGACATCTCCTGTAATTACTGCTTTTATCATCTGATAATTGTTTTTTATGCCTTTTGTAATTCAAATATAAGTATTTAATCTAATATTTCACGATTAAAATTATTAGGTTTTAACCTTATATTTAATAATTATTAGGTTTTAACCTTATATTGTATCATTATTAGGCTTGAACCTAATAATTTTAAGTATACGAAGAAAGCTAGAAATTTAAATACAAATCATTTTAAATACTAACATATTGATTTTGAAATAATTATATTTAATTATGAATTAAATTAAATTTATATACATAATTTTCTTAGGTATATATAAATAAAAGTGTATATTTGTATCATGTATTCATCAGAACTAATCAAAGGGACTTTAAAAACGATTATTTTAAAGTTATTGTCTGACTCGGACAAAATGTATGGCTATGAAATTACTCAAAAGGT
>CANJKA010000180.1 GCA_947474675.1 Flavobacteriales bacterium | reverse complement strand
CCTTCGGTACAATTTTGAATTTTTGCTTGAGCAAAAAATAAAAATCACTCAGTCGGGGTGCTAATGTTCAAAGATCTGATTATAATACCAATATAGTAAGTTCTGTATTAAGATCGAAAAACTATATGTTTTTGTATTACAAAACTAAATACCCATCACCAATTAAAACCTACATTGGTATCGTAAAATAAGCTATATCTGATTGCAATCCGACTGAGTGTTTTTATGATTTTGTAAAACAAAATCCTAAAAATGTACCGAAGGCGGGTGCTTTTGTTAATTTTACACCCAACATCAAAAACAATATTCAAACATCAGTAAAATGCTTTACTCAACAGAAAATTCGATACTTCAAAAAATAGAGTCTGATATTCTAACAAATAGAAATATCAAATTGTATATAAAGCGAGATGATTTAATTGATTCTGAGGTTTCAGGGAATAAATGGCGTAAATTAAAATTCAACATTGAACAAGTTCGAGTTCTTAAAAAAGAAGGTGTTATCACCTTTGGAGGAGCATTTTCTAATCATCTCATAGCAACTGCTTCTGCTTCTAATAGAGCTGGAATAAAAGCAGTTGGTGTCGTCAGAGGAAATGAGTTAAATGAAAATTCGAATGAAACATTGAGAAGGTGTAGTGAATTGGGAATGAAATTAAAATTTGTTTCTCGAGAAGAATACCGTTTGAAAAATGATAAGATGTATCACAATGAATTGAGTTATGAATTCGAAAATCATTACATAGTTCCGGAAGGAGGTGGTAATTTTTATGGGATGGTAGGATGTCAGGAAATTATAAATGAAATAGAAGTAAAATATGATGCTGTATTCGTTTCTCAAGGAACCACGACAACTAGTTGCGGAATTTTACTTTCGTTAGCTGAAAACGCCCAATTATATGTTGTACCTGCATTGAAAGGATATAATTCTATCCAAGAGATGAGAGATTTATTAAATTATTCAATTTTTGCAGAAGAATTAACGGAAGAACTACTTCAAAAAGTGATCGTTTATTCTGAATATCATTTTGGTGGATATGGAAGTTATACTATAAAACTTCTTCAATTTATTCAACAGTTTTACAAAAATCATAAAGTGCCATTAGATCAAGTTTATACAGGTAAAACCATGTTTGCTCTTTTTTCTGAAATTGAAAATGGAAATTTTGATAATAAGACAATTGTTTTTATTCATACAGGTGGAATTCAAGGAACTAAATTTGTTGAGCAAAAAGAAGGTATTTCATTGTTTGAAGAATGATTTAATTCACTTCGCTTCACAAAAAAAGTAAGTATACGATTTAATGTCAATAATTTATTCCATTTCTTTTAAAGATTCTTCAAGATCAATATAAATTTTTGAAATTTCAGTATCGAAAAAGTGGATTAAATCTTTTAATTGATCCATATTTATTTCAGCTTTTGAGAATTCATTTATTTTTAAAAGGGTGTCGTATACTTCTTTTGGCGAACCTACCATGGAAACAGATGGTTTTATCTTATGTGCATTTTTATAAATTTCTTCATAATTTGAATTGGTTAATCCAGCTTTTATTTTTTCAATTTCAATAGGGGTGTCTTGTAAAAATAATTTAATTACTTGAATTGCAAACGCATTACTTCCAGGTGTTACACTTTTTAGATAATCAAGGTTACAAATTTTCATATTTTATTCTTTATTAAGGTTTTTAAAGTTAATACTTATTTAATAAGTTTGCAATTTTATCATAGAGTTTTTGTGAGTCGAAAGGTTTTGAAATGTAATCATCCATTCCAAATTCTTTGCATTTATCACTGTTTATTGTGGTCACATCTGCTGTTAATGCTATAATTGGTATATTTCTTTTGATTTCATCGTCAAATTTTCTGATTGTTTTCGTTGCCTCATAACCATCCATCTCGGGCATCATTAAATCCATTAATATCAAGTCAAAAATTTCGTTTTTCATCGCTTCAACTGCTAATTTTCCATTTTCAACAGTTGTGATTTGAAAGCCAATTTGGCCTAAAACTATTTGAGCAAGTAGTTGATTGATTGCGTTATCCTCAGCCAGTAATATTTTAGTGTCAGATGTTGTGAAATGTGATAATTCTTCTTTGTTTTCAATTTTTTCTAGTTCTTGAGATTCATTTATTTTAAGTGGAATTTGAATAATAAATGTTGTACCTGTTCCAAATACACTTTCTACTGAAATTGAACCATTCATCAATTCAATAATTTTTTTGACAATACTTAAACCCAATCCTGTTCCTCCAAATATTCTTGTTGTATCATCATTTGTTTGAATGAATGGTTGAAAAATTAAATCTAATTTGTCTTTTTCAATTCCAATACCTGAATCTTCTACTCTAAATTGAACAATTGAAACATCGTCTTTTGTTGAAATTATTTTACTTTCTAGTGTGATGTTTCCGTTTTCAGGAGTGAATTTAATAGCATTACTTATAATATTTAATAATACTTGAGATATCCGAATAGGGTCTCCTAGGAATTGTAATTTAGGATCAATCAATAAATTTGTTTTTACTGATATATTTTTCTCTTCTGATTTTACTGTAAATGTTTCAAATGACTGTTGAATTAATTCTGGAATTGAAAGAGGAATAGATTCAAAGTTCATTTTACCAGCTTCCATTTTGGATAAATCTAAGATGTCATTAATTATTACTAGTAATATGTCACCTGAATTTTTAATCGCCATTAATTGTTTGTATTGATCTTTTGGGAGATTTTCATTTTTTAGTAATAATGATGTAAATCCGATAATTCCATTTAAAGGTGTACGAATTTCATGGCTCATATTCGATAAGAAATGTTGTTTTGATTTAGTTAGTTCTTCTGCAATTTCTTTTGCTTTTATAAGTTCAATTTCTTGATTTTTTTTCTACTGTAATATCTGTTCCGAATACTGTTGCTCCAATTATTTTTGAGTATTCTAATTTAATTGGACTAAGACAAAATGAATAAAATTTAAGCGTATTATTTATTTCTATTTCAGCTTTAAAATTTACATTTTCACCCTTAAATACTTTTTGGTAGGCTTCTTTAAAAAGCGAATATGTTTTTTTATCGAATTGAATGGAATTAATTGATCGATTCAATAAAACTGAATGCTTTGTTAAATCGTGTATAAATTTTTGGTATGCCTTGTTAAAGGCTATATAATTTAAATTTGTATCGATTGACCAAATTAGGCCTTCTGAATTTTCAATTAAAGCCGAAATTGTTGCTTCATTTCCTTTGATTGTTTTTTGAGATTTTATTTGTTTTTGTATTGTCACAAAGATGATACAGCACAAAGCATAAAATAGACTTAGTACGATGATGTTTTCTAACTCATTTTTGGGAGCGTTAAATGTTGTAATTGTTACTATTATAGACGAATAGACTAAATAGACTCCAAGTTGTTTAATGTTGTTAAAAACGAAAGAAGTTCCAATAAGAACTATTATTACACCTAAAGTATGACTAAACCTCCAGCCATAAAGTAACGCAATAAATGTTAGATGTGATAAACCTAGATAAACGAAAAAGCGAATAACCGTATAAAAATTAGTTTTGATAACTTCTATTTTGTAAGATAAAATTAGAGATATTCCAATAAGACTTCCAAAAACAATTCGTTGAATAAAAACAGTAAAACTTTCAACATGTTCTAAATAAGTTCTAACATATCCTAAAAAAGGATAAGCTATCATTGTTATAAGCAATAAAAGGCGATACATAGTTAATTCCTTACTGAAATGAAGATTTTGAGCTTCCTGTTCAGTTTTTGATAATTTGTTAGCTATATATTTTATTTTTTTCATTTCAAATATTGGCTAATTACTTCAATTAAATATTCTACCATAATAGGTTTGCTAACATAATTGTCCATTCCTGCTTCTAAACATCTTTCCTTTTCTCCGTTTATAACACCTGCTGTTAAACCTATTATTAGTGTAGGTTTTGATGGCTTTGATTTTTCTAGATTTCTAATTTCAGATACTGCTTCATACCCATTTAAAATTGGCATTTGAACATCCATAAAAATAATGTCTGGCTTTTTTTCAATATACTGTTCAACTGCTTCTTTTCCATTTACTGCATAATTTAATGTTGCATTTGGAAATAAATTACTGAATATTTTTTTTGCTAGAAAAATGTTTACGCTGTTGTCATCAGCTATTAATATTGAAAAATTTTGGTCGAATTTTATTTTTTCTGGGACAGTATAATCTTCAATAATTGTTTTGTTTATGATTTTATCAAGGACTTCAAATAAATGAACGGGTTTTAAAGGCTTTGTTAATTTATTTGTTATCCCTAAATTCTCACATGATTTGAAAAAAGTGTCATCCTGAACAGATTGTGTAATCAAAATCATTGGTGTACTCACTATGTCAAAATGAGAACTTCCTATCCAATTGGATAAATCATTATTATTTACTTTGTTATAAATTTTAGAGTCTAATAATATAGCATCATAGACTTTACCTATTTGTGTTTTCTGAAATGCTTCTTGGCTGGTATGAACAACATCTGTTTGAATGTCTTCATAATTTAAGTATTTCTCAATTATGCTTGACTCTTTCTCATTAGAATGAACGACTAAAATTGAAAGTCCAGATTTTATTTTTTTGGAAATATTTTCTTCATCAAATTTTAAATCAATTTCAAAATAAAATGTAGAACCAACACCAATTTCACTTTCAACTTGCAGTTTACTATTCCCCATTAATTCAAGTAATTTATTGGAAATAGTTAATCCTAATCCTGTACCTCCAAATTTACGTGTTGTCGAAGTATCTGCCTGTGAAAAGGCGTCAAATATTTTAGCTTGATTATCTTTTTCAATTCCTACTCCAGTATCGATAATTGAAAAACGAATTTTAGAGGTTGAGTTGGTCGTTTTAATTCTTTCAACCCTCAATTCTACATTACCGACATTTGTGAATTTTATAGCATTTCCTAATAAATTCACAATGATTTGTCTCGTTCTTATTTCATCTAGATAGTAATAAGACGATAAACTCGGATCAATATAAAGTATTAAGTCAATTTTTTTAGTTTGTGCTTGAAAAGTGACTGTATCAATCGCCAAATAAATCGCCTCATTAATATTTGATTTTTTAATATCTAATTCCAATTTACCGGCTTCTATTTTTGAGAAATCTAAAATATCGTTGACTATTTCTAATAACGAATGAGAAGATTGTATAATCGTATTTGTAAATATTTCTTGAGTTGCATCTAATTCTGTTGTTATTAAAAGATCTGAAAAACCGATGATGCCATTTAAAGGAGTTCTAATTTCATGACTCATATTTGCTAAGAAATCTGATTTAGCGATACTTGCTTGTTCAGCTTTTTCTTTGGATGCGATAAGTTCAAGATCTGCTAAATGTTTTTCAGTAATGTCTTGAGCTGTACCAAATAAACCAATTATTTCACCTTGTTCATTTTTTCTTGCAAATCCTCTACCATGAATGATTCTTTCAAGCCCATTTTTAAGTTGAATTGGATGAATATTTATATAAGGAATACCTTCTTCAGAACATGCTTTTATTTTTTGATTCAATACTTCTAGTTCTCGATCATTAAATCGACTTCTATAAATTTCATACACTTTTTCTTTTGGCGTATCTAAAGGTATTTCAAAAATTGAATACAATTCATCTGACCAATATAATTCGTTTGTAGATAAATTAAATTCCCAATTCCCCAGTTTCACCAAGGTTTGAGCTTCATTTAATCGGTCTTGATTTTGCTTAATTATCTGTTCATCGGCAATTTGTTTCGTTATATCTTGATACGCACCAAATGTTCTATGGAGGTTTGAGACAAGGTCGTATTCCATTTCACCAAACGTTTTCACCCATTTACTATTCCCTTTTCCAGTTTTTATTTTTAAATCAACAATGAATGGTTCTTTTTTTTCTACAGCATTTCTATACGTGTCTTTGAGTAATTTAGCAGATTCTTCAGGGAAAAATTGAAATATATTTTCAGCAGTTATAACATAGTCAAGTTCAATTTCAAATATTTCTCTAGTTACTGTAGACCAAATAACATTTCCATCCGAAGTTAATTCCCACGCTCCAACTTGTGCAATTTTGTTGGTTTGGTAAAGCATTTCTTCACTTCTTTTAAGAAGGGCCTCTGCTTTTTTTCGTTCTATTTCAGTTTTAATCAAATGAATAATAGAACTAAAGGTTTGGATAAATGGATTTAAATATTCAATGTCTTTTTCAGTATATCCTTCATTTTTATTGGCAACACCAATCATTCCTACTAAATGATCGTTGTGTATTATAGGAATCCCTAAAAAAGCATTTAAAGCAGGATGTCCATGTGGTAATCCTCCTTTGCGAGTATCATTCATTGGATCATTAGAAATTACACTCTCTTTATGTTTTAATGCATATCCAAAAAGGGTGTTTAAATTTCTAAATTCCATTCCATTTGGAGCATGAGCGTCGTAAAAATCTCTTGTCTCCTGATTCCAAGAAATGTTTGTAAGGGCATACGTTTTAAGATATGGTTCTTCATTTTCATAAAAAACTTCCCCAATAAAACCATATTCACTTTCTGTAATTTCTAGTAAGTCTTTTAATATTAAATTAAAATTTTCTTTTATTTCTTTCGTATCAATAATTAAATTAGACAAATTTGAAATTAAATCTTTTAATTTTTCTTCTTTTTTACGTTCCGTTATGTCCTCAACTATAGACCAGATAAGTTTGTTTCCATACGAATCTTTAATAATCATCCCGTTTAATAAAACAGGATATCTGCTGCCATCTTTTCGAATATATTCCTTTTCATATGGACCATATCTACCTGTTTCTTCCAAACTTTTAATTTGTAAACTTTCTTCTACTTCATATTCTTTTGGAGTAAGTTCCCAATATTTTAAATTAATAAATTCTTCCTTTGTGTAACCAGTTGGATTTATTAAAGAATCATTTAATTCAATAAAATTTCCTGTATTGAAGTCGTTTAATGAAATACCAATTGGAGAAAGGTGGAATAAAGAATTTAATCGTACTTGATTCACTTCAATTTCTAATTGTGCTTTTTTACGCTCAGTAATGTCTGTATGAGCTCCAATAACTCTAACGGCTTCACCTTCCTTGTTTCTTTCAACTACCTTGCCCTTATTTAGAATCCAAATGTATTCTCCGAGTTTATTTTGAAATCTATATTCGTGTTCAAAGGATTGTGTTTCTCCTTTTAAATTCTTTCCAATTAGTTCAAGAGTTTTAACTAAATCATCTGGATG
>CANJKA010000179.1 GCA_947474675.1 Flavobacteriales bacterium | reverse complement strand
GTTTTGGAACTCCAGATGATGATGTTTGGTATAGTTTTGTTGCTACTTCTACTACACATCAAATAACATTAAATAACGTAACTGGTTCCACAACTGATTTGTATCATTCAGTATATAATGGAATTTGTGGTGCTTTAGGTACAGCAATTATTTGTAGTGATCCCAATACAAGTTCTTTAACTGGACTAACCATTGGAAACACTTATTACATTCGAATTTATTCATATACTGCAACAATAAATCAAACGACAACTTTTAATGTTTGTATTACAACAGCTCCTCCAATGCCTGTTTGTAGTAGTAATCCTGCAGCAGGAGAGTCTTGTGCTGTTGCTACTCCAATTTGTAATATTGATGGATATTGTGGAAATACTTCTTCTGCATATACTGTTGATACTTGGCCTGAATTGACTTCTGCTTTTTGTGGTTCAGCTGATAATGATTCCTATATTTCTTTTGTGGCTTCTTCTACATCCATATCATTTTATGTATGGGAAACTTCAACTACTATTAATTCAGGGATTCAAATTATGTGCTTTTCTGCTGCTACTTGTGGTTCTGGACCAGTAACTTCTTTAAGCTGTTGGAATACTGGTTCGTATCTTGCTGGTCCTACTTTGCTTACTACAAATGGTTTAGTTCCTGGAAATACATATTATTTGTTAATCGATGGTTTTTCTGGTGACGTATGTAATTATGTAATCGGTTTACCAGCCGGCGGTGGAGGTATAACTCTACCTGTAAGTGTAACTCCTTCGTCTCAAACAATTTGTCTAGGTAATTCAGTAACTTTAACAGGATCAGGTGGTAATGGAACGTATAATTGGACTGGTTTGAACACAGCTGATTTAGATGAATTAAATGACGACGATGTTGTTGCTACTCCTACTTCTGTTGGAGTTAAAACATATACTGTAAATTCTATTTCTGGATTAGTTGGTTGTCCTTCTGCCTCATTGGCGAATGCAGTGATAACTGTTGTAGCTTTACCTGTTGTTCTTCCGATAACGGGTACTTTAACTGCTTGCGTTGGATCTACAACAACTTTGTCTAATGCAACTGCTTCCGGTGTTTGGTCAAGTGCTTCTTTAGGTGTCGCAACAATTGATGCGAGTGGGATTGTAACGGGTGTTTCAGCAGGAACGAGTATTATTAGTTATACTGTAACATCTGGTGGATGTTCCACGACCGTTACTGCAACTGTTACTATATCAGCTTTACCTGTTGTTCTTCCGATAACTGGTACTTTAACTGCTTGTGTTGGTTCAACAACAACTTTATCTGATGCAACTTCTTCAGGTGTTTGGTCAAGTGGAACTTTAGGTATTGCAACAATAGATGCTGCTGGAATTGTAACAGGTGTTTCTGCAGGGACAAGTGTTATCAGTTATACTGTAACATCTGGTCTTTGTTCAACAGTTGTAACAACTACTGTAACAATAACAGCTTTACCAGTAGTTTCTCCAATCACTGGAACATTAACAGCTTGTGTTGGTTCAACTACCACATTGTCTGACGCAACAGCTTCAGGAGTTTGGTCAAGTGCAACTTTAGGTGTTGCAACAATAAGTGCCGCTGGAATTGTAACGGGTGTTTCAGCAGGAACGAGTGTTATCAGTTATACCGTATCTTCGGGTCTTTGCTCAACAACTGTAACTTCAACGGTAACAATAACAGCTTTACCAGTAGTTTCTCCAATAACTGGAACTTTAACGACATGTGTTGGTTCAACGACAACTTTATCGGATGCAACTGCTTTAGGAGTTTGGTCAAGTGCAACTTTAGGTGTTGCTACAATAAGTGCAGGAGGAATTGTGACGGGTGTTTCAGCAGGAACGAGTGTTATCAGTTATACCGTAATATCTGGTCTTTGCTCAACAACAGTTACTGCAACTGTAACAGTTGATGCTCCATTCTTAGTTGCTCCTATAACTGGCACGTTGGATGTTTGTGAAGATGCAACATCAACGTTATCTGACTTAACTCCGCTTGGGACATGGTCAAGTTCTGATCCTTTGATTGCTTCAATTTCAGCAGGAGGCGTTGTAACTGGAAATTTAGCAGGAACATGTTTGATTACTTATTCGGTTACATCGGGTGTGTGTACTTCTGATGTTACAGCATCATTTACCGTTTATGCAAAACCCATTTTAGCGTCAATAACTGGGATAGATAAAATTTGTGAAGGATCTTCGACTTTGTTAGAAAACGTAACTTTAGGAGGTGTTTGGATCAGTAATTCGTTATCAGTTGCTACTATTACAGCTGGCGGTGAAGTTACAGGATTATTAGCCGGAACAAGTGTTATCGATTATCAATTAACAATTTTGGGATGTGTCAACACAGAATCGATTTTATTAACTGTAAATGCAATTCCGAATGAACCTGTCAATAGTGGCGATGTTAATTATTGCTCAGAATCTCCTTTTTCGGATATGACGGCTGCTCCAAGTTTAGGAGGTACTCTGAAATGGTATTCAGATGCTGCAACATTACTTGAAATTGGACAGGGAAATACGTTTATGCCTTTAAATATTATTGGAATTTCAGATTATTACATCGTTGAAACAGCGAATGATTGTGTTGGTTTACCTAGTCATATTGCTATTAAGCTTACTAATTGTGGTGTTGAAATTTTTACTGCGATAACTCCTGATAATGATGGAATGAATGATAAGTGGATAATTGAACAAATAGACAGTAAATTTCCCAATAATGTCGTTTTAATCTATAACAGATGGGGAGAATTAATTTTTGAATCACCAAAAGGAAAATATGAAACAAATCCTTGGGATGGAACCTATAAAGGAAAATTATTACCTGTAGATTCTTATTTCTATATGATAGAATTCAATGATGAGGTAACGGAAACTTCGAAAGGAAACGTTTCAATTCTTGTAAAATAGGATTTTATTCAAAATAATAAACTATTGATTTAATATTCGAGTCAAAGTCTTTTTTAAAAAACAATAGACTGAATTTGATAATCAACACTTAGTTAATATTAATTTTTTAATTACTTTGGAATATAAGCTATTAATCAATTTATAAGATTTTAAAAAGTAGTTTAAATTATTACTTTAAAACAGATCATTATGAAATAAGCCATGATCGAAAAACGTCACAAACACTGATGAATTTCAAAATTGCGATTCACTTCGTGGCTGCTTCGCGGTCCACATGACATTTAAAAAACAATAAAATACATATGAAAAAAGGCTTTTATATTTTTTGCTTTTTAGTAGCTAATTTTAGTTTCTCTCAGCAAATGGCTCAATACTCTCAGTACCTAAGAAATCAATTCATGGTGAATCCTGGAGCTGCGGGTCTGTATGATTTTACAGATGTAACATTAGGCAGTCGAATTCAATGGGCTGGATTTAATAATACGCCAAAAACAACTTACGTTTCATTTTCGGCACCTATAAATGGTTTGTCTCGTGTGAAATACAATCCTAGTTTACACATGAGTACGGGGCCTGTAAAAAATCCGGTAATTAATACGGGGAAATTAAAACATGCTATCGGAAGTCAAATGGTTGCGGATGAATATGGTGCTTTTAGAAAAATTAATTTTTCAGGAACTTATGCGATTCATATTCCAATAACGAAGAATTATAATTTATCATTTGGAACAAAATTGGGAATCACAAATCATACCTTTTTAAAGGATAGAGCAATTGTTGCAAATGCTATTAACGACAATACGTATGCTAGTTTTACGACTAGTCAAACAAATGTGAGTACAATGGATATTGGTGCAGGATTTTATTTGTATTCAAGTAATTTATTTTTCGGGATTGCTGCTGATCAATTAACAGGAGACAAAATTAAATTTGGAACTGGTTCAGCTAATTTTGATCCAAGAACTCATTTTACAGTTACAGGTGGATATAAAATTTCAGTTGCAACGAACTTTACATTAACACCTGCTTTTTTAATTAAATACATGAATCCTATTGTGCCAACAATTGAATTTTCCACTCAATTTGAATACGCTGAATGGTTATGGACAGCTGTGTCATATCGTCACAAAGATGCTGTTGTAGCAATGGCAGGATTGAACATTTCTAATCGTTTTAAATTTGGATATTCATATGATTTTTCAATCTCTAAATTTAGCACCTATAGTTCTGGAGGACATGAGTTAATTTTAGGAATAATGCTAAAATGATTTAGTTTTATCTTTTTACAAAACTCTCTATTTTTATTAAGTAGATGTAAATCAATTTTTTATGTTGTGTTTAGGTTTTGTTATTTAATTGTTTTTATAGATAAAGGGCAAAAAAAAGCTGATAAACTAAATGTTTCAATGTTCGACAAAAAAGGTGTTTTAAACATTTGAGACAAATATATGGTAAATAATGTATTTGTTTTCGTGAACTTTTTATTTATATTAAAGTATAATAACTAAATTTGTAGCGAACTTACTTTTTATTGACTATACGATAATGAATACTACTGTGTATACTATTTTAACAAATTCTACAGAATATAGATGTTCTGACTATGTTCCTAATTTCATAAATTCTCCCAATAATATTTTTCCTACAGCTATTTATAATTTTATCTAAAAATTATTTCACTCATGATTACTACTATGAATATTCTACCCAACAATAGATTTTTAAAAGAATTTTTTTCTTTTTCGAAATCAATTAAAATGATTCAATCCCGTATTGGGTTTATTTTAATACTCGCTTTTATGTCTTTTTCAAATTTGACTTTTTCTCAAATAGAAAGTAAAGAACTAAAATTAATTAAAACAAATGAATCAGGAATTCAAGTGTATGAGAGCGGAGGAGTGGAAGGTTTTAAAAAATCGGATTTGGAAAGTCAAAACACTCCTAAAGTTGTGAAACCGATTTCGGAATGGACCCTTGAAGAATGCGATAATATGCTTTACGGTTTAAATGCTAAAATAGATGTCCTTGAAAAAGAAGGCTTCCCTGAAGCAGATATTGCTGAATATAGAAAAACAAAAAATGAAGTTGATCAAAGAAAAGCTATTCTTTCTAAATAAAATTTAAAATGAAAACATTACTATTCTTTTTATTTTTCCTTGTATCGATTGTTTCGGTTTTTGGACAAATAACGGCAAATGGAAATACAGGAACTTCCACTACAGCTTATACTGACGGATCTCCAAATAATAGTATTTTTATTTGGCAAGCTAATGGTTTGACAACAGCATCCGGTAGTTTAACTGCAACACCTGGATCAGTTGGAGCTGGTGGGCCATATGCTTTTGAATGGTATTACCATGATCAAACTACTTTTTCGTGGGTTTTATATTCTACTGCATCTGGAGCGACTTCTACTATTTCTAGTTTAGCAAGTGATGGTTATAGAGTTCAAATTAAAGATGTTTCTTCTACCCTTGTAAACTGTTATAATGCTTGGGTTTGGAATTTAAATGGTGAAGTAACTATTGCTAAAGTTGATCAATCTTGTACAGCAACTAATTTAACAGCAACTATTGGTGGAAATACATCTTTTACTTATTACAATCCACCTTTACCTCGGTCTTTAGTATCTGCTTCAACAACGATTGCTGTTTCATTTTCAGCTACACATACCTATGTTTCAGATTTAGCTTTTTACCTTACGGGTCCTGTGTCTTGTGGAAGTCCTGTTGTTACACTTCAGCCATTAAGAACAGTTTGTAATGGTGGTAATGATATTAGTAATTTAATATTTTCTACTGCATCTACATCCATTTTCAACTTGTGTACTGCTGCGACTCCTCTGAGTGGTACTTATGGGAGGTATGTTAATAATGCGGCAGCAACAGTTACCATAGATTGGTCTGGTTTATATGGCTGTAATGCGACTGAAACTGGATGGAAAGTACAAATTTTTGATTGTATTGGTTATGATTATGGTGTATTAACAAATGCATCTGTTTCTTTCTCAGGTTTAACTTCATCTTGTGGTTCAGCTACTTCTGTAGCTTATAATTCAGGAGTCATTTCTTCAGCAATTAATGATAATTCTTGTACAGCTGCATCTGCATCTGTTTTTAATATTCCGGCATCAACGGCATATACAACTCCAATTACTGTAAACGCAACTGCAACTTATTTATGGACTGCATCTCCAGTAATTACCTACCCTTCATCTACAACAGCAAGTTTAACACAAAATGTAACTGGTTTAACGGTTGGAACAACGACTTTTACTTGTACAGAAACAATAAGTTATTCAACTTTACCTTCTGGTTCTGTTTCAAGTACTTTTGTTGGTACAAATACATTTACTGTTTATCCTTCTACAGTTACTTCTCAATCTACTGCAGCTCAATCAGCTTGTGTAGCGGGTACTTATACAGCTATAACTGTTACAACTTCAGGGTCTAGTTTAACATATCAATGGTATAGTAGACCAACAGCTGGAACTAGTGGTGGTACAAGTTTAGGAGCTACAAATGGAGCTCAAACTGCATCATACACTCCTTCTGCGGCTAGTGCAGGTACTTTGTATTACTATTGTGTAGTAACTGGGACTTGCTTAAGTCAAACAAGTGCCTCTTCTGGTGCTTTTATAACAAGTGCAGCAACAGCAATAAGTTCTCAATCTACCTTAACTCAAACACAATGTATTACAACAGGTTCGTTTAGTGCGATGACGGTAACTGCAACAGGTACTAGTTTAACATATCAATGGTACAGCCTTCCTTCAGCTGGAACAAGTGGTGGAACTAGTTTAGGTGCTGCAAACGGGGCACAAACTGTTTCTTACAATCCACCTTCATCTACTGCAGGAACTTTGTATTACTATTGTGTAGTTACAGGGGGGTGTGCAACAGCAACAACAGCTGCTTCAGGTGCTATTATTACAAGTGCTGCAACAGCAATTAGTGCTCAATCTACTTCAACACAAACACAATGCATCGCATCAGGAACTTTCAGTCCTATGACGGTAACAGCATCAGGTGGTGGATTAACCTATCAATGGTATAGTGTTGGGTCTGCAGTAACAACTGGAGGAACAAGTTTAGGTTCTCTTAATGGTGCTCAAACAGCATCATACACTCCTCCAACAACAGTTGCAGGGACATTATTTTACTATTGTATAGTTTCAGGAACTTGTGCAACAGCAACAACTGCCGCTTCAGGTGCAATTATTACAAGTGCAGCTACTGCAATAAGTGCTCAATCTACAACAACACAAACACAATGCATCACATCAGGAACTTTCAGTCCTATGACTGTAACAGCAACTGGTGGTGGATTAACTTACCAATGGTATAGTGTTGGGTCAGC
>CANJKA010000178.1 GCA_947474675.1 Flavobacteriales bacterium | reverse complement strand
GACAAACCATCTCCATCCAAATCTCCATCGTCAATTACGAAAATAGCTGTTATTGTTTCTGCTCCAACTATATTTACTCCATTTGTATCTTCGGTAATAATCTGATTCATTGGCCCAGTTATAAATTCCCAATGACTAAAAACATAACCCGGCTTAGGACTTGCAACCACAATCGTTTCAATTCCACCGTAATAACTTGTCACCCAAGGATAAGTTGGTGCAACTGTTGAATTGACTTTAATTGTTCCTGACAATACAGGTGAAACGTTAAATGTTACGGGAAAAGGTCCTGTCAAATCGTAACAATCGACCATTCCAGCTTGTAAAGCAATACATCTTGTATTAATATATGTTTTTAATGCATTCACATTTGCCTGCCATCCAGCATAAGTTCCACCCCATTTATCAATTTGACCTTGCATTTCAGGTTGAATCTCACCAATCATACTGTCTAAAAGGGGAATCATGTAATTACAATTCAAATAGGTATTCAATAAATCGGCATATCTTGTCACATAATATTGATGAACAACTGGATTTTCATCTATTAATTTCTTTAAAATAGCAGTGTGTCCTTGTCCACCAGGATCGGGTAAATTTTCAACATTACAAGGATCAGCATCGGGTGCATTACTAGGAATTCCGGTATAATTAATATAATGACCAAAAGTGGCATCCATGTCCCACAGCGTATAATTCCATTTTTTATTTTGACCAGATTGACTCATTCCTTTGTACCAAGCTGTATTCCAGTTTAACCAATCTTGTGTTACTACATACGAGTTAAAAACAAAATAATCGATCAACGAATGCCAACTCAATTGACTATTAACATAATCAAAATTTGCTTGCACGCCCATGTTATTAGAAGCAACATAATTAACAAGATTGTTCCAATCAGGAATAGCATTTGGAGCACCGTACTCTTCCCAAGTAGAACCCCAAGTCATTAAATACTCTAAATTAAATTTATCTTGACCAAAATAATATTTTGTAAAATCAGCATCGTTAATTTTTTCACGAATTTCATAAACTCCCCAATAAACACCATTTAGATATAAAATACACGGCCGCCAAGTTCTTTCATCTAATTTTAAATTTGCTCTTTCAGACAAGGTATGTACATATGCATCTCGAATATGAGCACCTCCTGTTTCAAAAGAATAATTATCATTCGCCGCAGGTTTTAGAATCAATTTTTGAAATTTACTTCGGGTTCTTTCAGGAAAAATTTGATGACCAATTTCATTATTTATCCCAAATTGATCTCTCATTATGAAGTCAAAACCTCTTTGATCGTAGGCCCAAGAATCATTCCCATGTTTATTAAAATCGCCTTCACCTTCATCAATAAAAGATTGATCTTGCTCAAATAATTCAAAAGCACCAACTAGATTTGCCCCCCAACCATTTCCATTTGCTACTAAATCATACACATCTTCACTACACACAGAAACAACAGGTATCGTATGAGTTACTCCAATAAAATAGGAATTGGTTTCACACATACTTGGTTGGTTGGCACTAAAAGCGACCGCCCTTAAAACAGTGGTTGCTGAAATAGAAATTGCACCAGAATATAACGTGGAAGATGAAGTAACATTAGACCCATCTGTTGTATATCTAATAGAAGATCCAGCATCAGGACAGGTAATAGTAACTGATTGAGAGCCTGTATAAAATCCTGCTTGTAAACTAATAATAGGTCTAGATGTGTAAAAATTTATTCCTCCTGTATTTGTTGCATTCGGAGTGGGAGTCATAAAAAGCTTGAATGTTGCCGCTCCATTTGTAGATCTCCCAACAGAATGATTCGCTTTAGTTAAATGAACTATTTTGAATGAATCCTGAACAATACTGGCTGGATTTGTAAGAATTACCCAATCGTTTTTTGTTTGAGTTAATGTAAAATTTGTATGAAATTCAGATCCACTCACCGTATTTCTGCCAGAACAAAAGACCATTTTATAACTGTTTGCTGCGATTGTTCCACTTGGTACTTGCCATTTTTGAAGATTTGTCGCTTTATTAGAAATATAGTATCCAGTAAGGTCAACAGAAGATGCTCCAGCATTATAAATTTCTATCCAATCCTCATTTTCTCCAAATGCATCAGTAATTCCGCTCATATTTGAACAGGAATATTCATTAATAAATAATTGAGCTGAAAGCTTAGACGAAAATGTCAGAATAAATGTGAGTAGAATATATAATAGTAGCTTCATAGAAGAAATCAAGATTTGTAAATATATTATTACTAGAATATATAACCTAATTAAAATCAAAAAAAATCACTTTTAATATTTTAAAAGGAAGATTTCAAATTTTAAATAAGATAAACATAAGTTATACCTCCAAAGATGATTAGAATTTCATTAACCTTTGGTTCTTTAAATTATTCTTTAAATTATTCTTTAAATTAAATCCAACCATTTTATCTGAAAATCGTTATTATTGTAAATAATATACTAATTTCATGTTAACACATTCTTTTTGAAAGAAGCAATTCGAATCAAAAACTATTTAAACATTTAGACTAAAAGACTATGAAAATATTTATTCAAATTACTTTTTTAACCGCATTCATCACACTCGTTTCATCTTGTAAGAAAAATGAAGGTCCAGGTGGTTCTTCCTCTATAATTGGCGTCTTATCAACCAATCTTTATAATGTTTCGGATTCTTTGATAGATACTTATCCAAAAGCAAATGAAGATTTATTCATAATATACGGAGATGGAAAATCTGGATATAATGACAAAATAACAACCAGTTACGATGGCTCATTTAAATTTGATTATTTAGAAAAAGGGAAATATACGATTTATTATTATGAAGACTGTGCAACTTGTCCAGAAGGAAAACAAGCTAAAATAATTGCATCAGAAATCACAAAAAATAAATCAACAAACGATTTAGGTTCTGTAGGAGTGAAAAAAATATCGAATAAAGGAACTTCGACAATAAACGGAACAATTCTAGTCGATAATTATAATAGTACTGGTGTGTATGTAAATTCTGGAATTGGAGCAGACATCGATGTTTACATCATTTATGGTAATTCAAATCTTAATTATTCAGACAGAATTAAATCTAATTATGATGGAACTTTTTCTTTTCCTAATTTAGCAAATGGACCGTATACTATTTATGCTTATAGTAAAAGTTTAATCACTGCTGACGGCCTTGATGTTGTTAAAGTTACAGCAGTTATTGACACTAAAAACACGGTATCAAATGTTGGAAATATAACGATCAATCAATAACTTATGAGAAAAATCATTCTCTTATTGTTGATTTCTACTTCTTATTCATTCGGTCAGGAAACGAATGAAATATGGTCTGGAATGGGAGTGACAAAAAAATTAAACTCCAAAACAGACGCGACATTGGATTTAAATTCAAGGGTTTATAGTAACACTCTTCAGTTATTATACCCTGAATTAACGATTAAATACAAAATAAATAAATGGTTCAAACCATCCATCGATTACAGAGGTCTATATGAATTAAATAAATATGGGAATTATAAATATTCAAACCGATTTAATATAAATTTAAATTTTGAAAAATCGATAAAGAAATTATCTTTTGGTTTAAGAATTCGGTATCAATATGTATTTAATGGGGTACAATCTACAGAAAATTATTCTCCCGAATTTGATCAAACAATTCGAATTAAACCCTCTGTGAAGTATCAAATTAAAAAAAGTAAATTCACTCCTTCTGCTTCAGTTGAATGGTTTTACAATCCTCAAAATGGACCAACAGGAGATCGTTTTGATAAAATACGAGGAAGTATAGGAACAGATATTAATCTAAAAGGTCCACACCTTCTAAGTATTTCTTATTTATATGGTCAAAATATAAATGTCGCTAAAACTAAGTCTCAAAATATTATTTCAATTTACTATTGTTATACAATTGGAGAAAAGAAAAGTAAGAAAAGCAAAAAGAAAGAATGATTTCTATTTCAAAAAAAAACATAACTCATGTTTTTCAATAAGTTATGTTTTTATTATAATTTCAGATTCCAATATCAATCAAATACTTCTTCAACATTAAGACCAATATCTAAAACATTATCAATTTTTGATTCAGTAACACCCTGTTCTAAAATGAAAGTATATTTCCCTTTAAGAGGTAATTTACTTTTTCCAAATTTGAATTGGTGTTCAACAATAGTTCCCGTTTTTACTCCAATCCAAGTACCGTCAGGATTTGTAATACAAATTTTAAAAGGCTCTCTTGCTTTTTTTCCATCGGGAGAAATAGTATTCATGAAAATCCACAAATCACTATATTTATACTCAGTAGTTGTTCTTAAATTCAATGTAAAAACATAACTTTTATCTGCTTCTTTAACATCAACAACAAATGATGGTTTTTGTTTTTGTGACCATTCATTTCCCTTAAAAGAATAAACTTTATTATAATAGGATTGTTTTGTACAAGAAGTAACCAGTATTAAAACGAGTATAATACAGCTAAATTTATGCATTGTTTTCATTGTTTACAGGATTAACTGGTTTTGGTCTATTGTTGTTATTTCTTCTCTTTTTATTATTCGATTTTGCAACAACTTTATTTTCTCCATTCGTATCACCTTCTACCTTCACCTCTTTAATCGGTTGAGTATTATCACCTTTCACCTGATTCGGATTTATATTTCTACTCGGGTGAGGATTCGGTTTTGGATTCGCGTTTGGATTCGGTTTCGCATTTGGATTAATATTCGCATTTGGATTATTATTCTGCTTTGCGTTCGGATTCGGTTTAGCGTTCGGATTATTATTCGGCTTCGCGTTTGGATTCGGTTTAGCGTTTGGATTATTGTTCGCATTGGGATTATTATTCGATTTCCCTTTGTTATTCTTTTTCTTTTTAAAAGAATTCTCAAATCTACTTAAACTTTCTTGTCCATCTAAATTAGAATAATCAGACTCTTTGGTAATAACTGCAACAACAAAATCAGCCAATTCTTTCGGCTTATTTCCAGCAATGTTCATTTCAACAATTTCACGAACTCTTTCAGGAGCTAATGGAATTAATCCAGAACTTGAATCACCTTCATATGCATACCACATTTGTCGTTTAAAAACATCTGTTTTGATATGATAAGCAGAACCTTTATCTGTACGAAGTTTCGTGTCAGCTTTCGGAAATGATTTCATCGCATCGATGTACATATCTAACTCATAATTCAAACAGCATTTCAATTTACCACATTGACCAGCCATTTTTTGAGGGTTCAAGGATAATTGTTGGTAACGAGCTGCAGAAGTAGAAACAGATCTAAAATCAGTCAACCAAGTTGAACAACATAATTCTCTACCACAAGAACCAATACCACCTAAACGAGAAGCTTCTTGACGAGAACCAATTTGACGCATTTCAATACGAACTTTAAAATCTTCCGCCATGTTTTTAATCAATTGACGGAAATCTACTCTTCCTTCAGCTGTATAATAAAATGTCGCTTTGGTTAAATCTGCTTGGTACTCAACATCAGAAATTTTCATTTCTAGCTCTAGCTTTATCGCCATTGTTCTAGAACGCTGCATTAAATCAGCTTCTAAAGAACGAGCTTTAATCCATTTATCAATATCTTCTTGAGAAGCAATTCGATAAATTTTTCTAGCTTCTAAAGGTTTAAAACCTGCTTCTTTTTTCTTAACTTGTATTCTGGCTAATTCTCCAACAATCGATACAACACCTAAATCATGACCTGATGTTTCTTCAACAGCAACAACATCTCCCGCTTGTAAAGACAAACCTTTGCTATTTCTGAAAAAATTCTTACGACTATTTTTAAATCTTACTTCTACTATATCATATGGTGCTTGATTTCCTGGTAAAGACATATTTGCCAACCAATCATACACTTCTAATTTATTACATCCGCCAGAGCTACAGTTTCCATTATTTTTACATCCTCGAGGAGATCCTCCACCAGAACTACAATTAGAACAACTCATATTTTTTTGAATATTTTACGTAAAAGTAACTATTTAGATTTTAGACCGCAAGATTTTAGACAAGAGACTTAGCGATTAGATCCGAAAAGTTGAAATTGTCACTTCCAATTTTATTTTAATTGGTGAATACTTCTATTTTTAACTAACGAAATCATCTGAGATATTGCCACTTTATTTAATTCAATGATTCTTTCATTTTGTAGTAAGTTTTGTTGAATTAGTAGAGCATTTATACTTTCTAGATTACTTAATACTACCAATTGCTCTATTGTTGCTTCATCTCTGATGTTCCCAGTATTATTAATTGACTCTTCTTTCCATTCCTTGGCCGTTTTGCCAAATATGGCAACATTTAAAATATCAGCTTCATTGGCATATACAAAAGTTGCTTGTTGTTTCGAAATTTTAGTAGGAATTAGATTTTCTTTTATTGCATCTGTATGAATTTTGTAATTAATTTTTGAAATGGTTCGTTGTAGGTTCCAATTTAGATTTTTTAAGTTATTTTCTTCTGCTTTTAGACGTTGGAATTCTTTGATAACATAAAGCTTAAATTCTATAGAAATCCAGGATGCAAATTCCAACGCAATATCTTTGTGTGCAAACGTACCTCCATATCTACCAGATTTAGAAACGATTCCAATTGCATTAGTACTTTCTATCCATTTTTTCGGAGTCATTACGAAGCTATTTAGTCCTGCTTGTTTTCTAAACCCCTCGAATTCGAGGGGTTTAAAATTGTGGTTAAAAATTGTTTCCCAAAAACCTAATAATTCTACAGTATTTCTATTTCTCATCCAGTTTTGTATTATTGAATCGGTATGTGATGCATCCTTATACCTAGCAATATCTGTTAATGAAATATAATCATCTAAATTCGATTTATATACAGCTATACTTATTCCTTGAACGTCAATTTTATTATTTGTTAATTTCATTCTATTTATTATTTCCTATCTAATTTAGTCAAATAGTTGATATTTCACAATAAGAAAAAACGTTTTAAGAATAGTAAAAAAAGATGTTAACTTTTATACTGAATATCGTAGGTGAAAATTTAGTGAACGATTAATGTCAACTTGAATTTATAAAATATGAAGAACCAAAAAAGGTGATGCCAAATGACATCACCTTGTAATTTTAAAGTATCTTTAAATGCTAAATGTCAATCAAAAATTCAACATTCAACATCAAAAATCAATTTCTACCCTGAACACATTTCACAATTCTCTGGATCTTCAAGAGAACATGCAATTGCATTTTGTTGATCAGCATTATCTGTTGTAGAATCGTAAACCATTGCTTTGTCTACTGTGAATTTAATTGCATCCGTAGCTGCTT
>CANJKA010000177.1 GCA_947474675.1 Flavobacteriales bacterium | reverse complement strand
GCCGACTGAATGTCATCTTTATGAATTCCAATAGAAACACGCATCAACATTTGTTGTGGACGTTCAACGATATCACCGTTCAATTTCATCAAATATGAACGCGTCAATGTTTTGAAACCAAAATAATCGTATTTGAAATCACGGTCATAGATAATACTTGAATCAAGTAAATCTTTATTGTTCATGATTACATTGTAAACATCTTCCGCCAACAAAGAAGCATTTTCTCCTGTTTTTGGATCAGTATATAAGTACAAATCTGCCATTACATCAGAAAACGTTTTTTTCGTTTCTTTATGTAGATTTGAAACTGCAATACGAGAAGCTAAAAGTGCATAATCAGGATGATCGATTGTTTTAGCAGCAGAAACTTCAGCAGCTAAATTGTCAAGGTCAGTAGTAGTGACCCCATCATAAATCCCTTCAATAACTTTCATTGCAACCGCTTCAGGGGAAACTAAAGGGTCTAAACCGTAACACATCTTGATGATACGTGCAGTTATTTTGTCAAATTTTACCGGCTCTTTTCTGCCGTCTCTTTTTACTACGTACATGGCTGTTCGTTTTTTAAATTATAATAATAATAGAATGTAGTTTGTTTCGTTTTTTTTTAAAAATCTTCGTCAGTTGTAAAACCGTGGCTTTCCTTCCCACCTAGTACTCCTGCTTTTTGGTATTCCCCAACTCTTTTTTCGAAGAAATTAGTTTTTCCTTGTATTGAGATCATATCCATAAAATCAAAAGGATTTGGCGTGTTATACACTTTTTCATTTCCTAATTCATTTAATAATCTATCTGCAACAAATTCAATATATTGCCCCATCAAATCACTATTCATACCAATTAAACGTACTGGTATTGCATCCGTTACAAATTCTTTTTCAATTTCAACGGCATCCATAATAATTGATTTCACAGCATCCTTCGAAAGTTTCCCTTCTAAATGGTTGTTGTATAACAAACATGCGAAATCACAATGTAGTCCTTCATCACGAGAAATTAACTCATTTGAAAATGAAAGACCTGGCATTAATCCTCTTTTCTTTAACCAAAAAATTGAACAAAAAGATCCTGAGAAAAAGATCCCCTCTACTGCAGCAAACGCAACTAAGCGTTCAGCAAATGATCCTTCGTCAATCCAACGTAATGCCCAATCAGCTTTTTTCTTCACACAATCCAATGTATCAATTGCGTTAAACAAATGTGCTTTTTCAGCAGTATCTTGAATATATGTATCAATCAATAATGAATAAGTTTCAGAATGAATGTTTTCCATCATTACTTGAAAACCATAGAAAAATTTCGCTTCAGTATATTGAACTTCTGCTAAAAAATGTTCTGCTAGATTTTCATTCACAATTCCATCTGAAGCTGCGAAAAAAGCCAAAACATTTTTAATAAAGAAACGTTCGTCTTCTGTTAATTTGTTTTCCCAATCAATTAAATCTGGAGATAAATCAATCTCTTCTGCAGTCCAAATACTTGCCTCTGCTCTTTTGTAAAATGACCAGATGTCATCATGTACAATTGGGAACAAGACAAAGCGACTGTTGTTTTTTACTAAAATTGGTTCTACTTGCGTCATTACTCTTCTTAAATTATAAACTATAAATTTCCACTGTGAGAATTGCTAAAAACTCACTATTTTGATCTTTTTGGTAAAATATTTGTGTCCTCGATTTACTAACTTTTTGAAATATAATTGCTATTTTATTTCGTCAGTTTCGAGAGTACAAAAATTGTCATTTTAAAACCTTTATACAAGTAAAGAAATTCACAAGTAATCAATCTTATTAACATTTATTAGCTGTATCTCAATGATGATAAAGCTTTACGCATTTTTACTTATTTTTCTAAAGATATTCACAGTTGCTAAAAGTCATTTTGTCGATAAATAATTTAAATTCATCAATCGACTGAATACAAAGAACTTTACGATTTTTCTTATAAATTTAATGAAGTTTTTTACCTTTGTCAATATAAAATAATAGTTGTTTTTAACAGTCAAATGTGTATATGAATTGGAAAGTAATAATAACGCAGAAATGATCGATTTTAAACTACAAAAAATTTCTAAATGGAAAGACGATTTAATTCATTTGATCTACCCATCTAGTTGTTTAATCTGTGAAAAAGAACTTTCAGAATTTAATAACCATTTCTGTCCCTTTTGTACTAATGAGTTAAATTTCACCTATTTTGAGAGGTATGAAGAACCAACTATTTTAGATCAATTATTTTGGGGTAGAGTCAATGTTTATAGTACTTATGCTCATTTGTTTTTTGAAAAAGAGAAAAGTACTCAGCCTATTTTACACGCTTTGAAGTACAAAGATAAACCTGAAATAGGAATTGAAATGGGGAAGGAAATCGGTGAAAACCTGAAAAAAATGTCCTCTTTTAGCTCCGTCGATGTTTTAATTCCTGTTCCAATTCATTCAAAAAAACAATTTACGAGAGGTTATAATCAAAGTGAAAAAATTGCGGATGGGATTGCTGAAGTTTTAAATATCCCTGTAGTCCCTGACTTTATGGGACATGCAAAACAAACTGAAAGTCAGACAAAAAAAGGTAGATTCTTGAGATGGGACAATGTTGAAAATAAATTTAAAGCTAAAAAAATAGCTTCAACATCTTTTAAACATATTGCAATTGTTGATGATGTTATTACAACTGGAGCAACATTAGAAGCGATTATTCGCATGATAAGAGAAAATAATCCCGAAATTCGCATCAGTATAATAAGTTTAGCAATTACAAAATGACAAATAAAAAGGATTATTTAATTATTGGTGCCGGATTATCTGGAATTTCAATGGGAATTCATTTAGTGAAAAGTGGAAACAAAGTTACTTTAATAGACAGTGGTGAAAATTTCAGTTCATCCGTCGCAGCTGGACAAATAAATCCTTTGGTTTTTAGGAGAATGACAAAATCTTGGAGAGTTGATGATTACTTGCCTTATGCTGAAGAGTTTTATACTGAATTATCAGTCGATTCGACTTTACCAATTTATTTTCCTATTCCAATCAGGAGAATGTTTTCTTCTGCTCATGAAAAAGTGATGTGGCTTGAAAAACAAAATCGAGACGGGTTTTCTCAGTATATGAACGAAATTACGGACGAAGATGATTTATTCGACTTAGCTCAAAATGATTTTGGCTCTGCACGTATTAAAAAATCTTCTTATGTTCATGCAATTAATTTTCTAAAAGCAGGTAAAATCTGGCTAACAGAAAAAGGGACTATTATTCAAGAAAAAGTTTCTTATACTGATATTGATCCGACAAAATCAAGTTACAAAGGAATAATTTACGACAACATCCTTTTTTGTGAAGGATCTGAAAACACAAATAACCCTTGGTTTAATAAATTCATTGTTGAACACACTAAAGGTGAAGTTTTAACTCTTCATTCAGAGAATATAAATGAATTTGAAGCACTGAATAGAAAATGTTTCTTACTGCCAATAGGCGATAAAACTTTTCGCCTAGGGGCAACTTATGTATGGAATACACCTGAAAGGGATATAACGGAAGAAGCAAAAATTGATTTGTTGGATAAAATGCAACTTTTAAGTAAAAAACCCTTTGAAGTAATAGATCAACAAGTGGGAATTAGACCGACTACTCCAGACAGAAGACCAATAATTGGAGCACATCCTGAATTTGAAAAATTACTGATTTTCAATGGTCTTGGAACCAAAGGATATTTAATGGCCCCTCTTTTAGCGAAGGAATTTGTTGATTATTTGGAGGGGAAAGGTGAATTGGATAAAGAAGTACGCCTTGAAAGGTTTAAAAACAAAGTGAATAATTAAAGAGACTCTTTTATGTATTCTTTTTTAATTGTAGATATTGAAAAATAGAAGAAATAACAACTATTCCAATAACAAAAACAAATTCAGGTATAGAAATAAAGTGAACTAAACCAAAAGAAAAAGCTATACATCCAAAAATAACAACTACAGACCTTAAATGTGGAGCCCATAAATCTTTTATACTAGTTTTCATAAAAGCAAGTGGTTTTAAAAACTCCATCTTATATTGAGTATACCCCATAAAAATAATTAATGGCAAGAAAATATATCCTTGTTCAATACCTCCCATATCTTTATAGGTCCAAAACCTTATCAGCTGATCAATACAAATAAAATCTGGTTGGATAAAAGGCATTGATAATTGAACCAATACTACACAAAAAACGAATAATAAAATACTGGTAATTGCAAATTTAATCCACGGTGTAGATTCATTATTGAGTCCTACCTTAGCTTCTTCTTTTTTAAAATTTTGTATTTTTCTAGATTTTAAATGCAACAACACTTCTTTTGTTACCAAGTCTAGAAAATAAAATATTAAAATGAAATATAAATTCCAATTCCAAAAGAAAAAACCTAATAAAGGAATTACAGAATCTCCAATTAATTGAATATATTTCGGGTGAATACGCATTTATCTTATCTTCTTTAAACTATCTGCCATATTCCTAGATAGTTTAAAATTAGGACTTATCTCAAGTGCTTTAGCTAATGAAGAAAAAGCAAAAGTTTTATCTAGATCAGTAGTTACTTTGTGTCTTTCTAAATAATAACACGCTAAGTTATGCCAAGCTTGAACATATTTAGGAGTTGAAGTAACAGCACTGTTGTAGAAATAATAAGCACTATCCATATTTTGATTATACTCCTTTTCATTTTTAGCAAATTGAAGTTTATGAAATATAAAACCTTGTTGAAAAAGGGCTACAGTATAGGCTGTGTCTAATTTAATCATTTTACGATACAAACTTTTAGCTTCTTCTAATTGGCCGAAATTCTGTTTTGCAAAAGCCAATGCATACAAAACGTCCAAATTTTTCGGCTGAAGTGTTCTTGCTGTCGTATAATACTCTAAACATAAAGCATTACCTTCAGCTTCATATAAAGAACCTAACATCAAGTATGCTTCAAAAAATTGAGGATCTTGTTCAACAGCTGTTTGATAAGATGATTTGGCCAGATCAATTTTATTCAAAAACCTATAATTTGTACCTTTTAAAACATAGGCATCTCGGTATTTTTTATCAATTTTTAAAGCTAAATTTAAGTATTTAAAAGACGTTTCAAAATCTAATTGTTGACTGTAAGTAGCCGCTAAACTCACTATTGCTTTTACATTTTTTGGTTCTTTCTTAATAATAAAAGTGAAATGTCTTTGAGCAGAAAGAACATCTTTAACACTTCTGTTTGGCCTGTTATTCAAAACCTGAGCATAAAGCATTCTTGAATCAATTTTTGAACTATCCAAACGAAATGCTTTCGCTCCATCTTCTAATGCTCGATCAAATTGAAACGTTTCAATCATTTTATTTCCATGAAGTATAATTATTGGCACACTGTCAGGAAATAGATTCAATAAACTATCAATATTATCAACTTTAGCTAAAGCTGATTTTTCTCCTCCGCAACTAATTAAAAAAAGGACAGGTATAAAAAATAAAAAGTATTTCATCAATTTATATTAAAAATAATAGATTTTTTGTTTTGGACAAAGTTAGCCGATTTTTGCAAGTTATCACTTCAATTTACTAATTGATTACTACTCTTTAATCAAAAATTGTTGTTTTTTAAAAAAAACAGACTGAAAATCAGGAAAAAGCAATAAATTTGTAAAGGAAATTTACACTTCCGAGTAAAGCAAAAATTAAAATGAAAAAAGGAATTAAAATTTTATTTATTATTTGTCTATTTTTCTGCACTTTTGATTCCATTGGACAAGGATGTTCACAATGTAAATTACTTGCCAAACAAGGATCTGAACTCAGTGAAGACTCTTTTGGAACAAATATAAATTGGGGAATTTTATATCTTTTGATTATTCCTTATCTTCTTTTGATGTTTCTTTTTAGAAAAAAAATAGTAGAGATTCTTAAAAAGGTTTTTAAAAAGAATTAATCCTATTAAAATTGCTTTCAATAGGATTAATCTAATTCAAATAGTTTTCTAAATTATTTTTTATGCTGCTTTTCTTTTTTTAATTGATCGTATTTCAATTTTTGCTCTGCTGTTAGAACTGAGAAAATACTTAATTCAAATGTATCATTATTCGTTTTAATTTGTTGATGAATTACTTTTCGCTCTTCAGGTGTAGTTGATCCTTTTAATTTCTCTTGAAGTGGTTGGTTCAAAGAATTTCGGTTTAACAAAGCCGATTTCCAACTGATTACTTGATCATCATTTAAACCTAAAGACTTTTTAGCTCTATCTGTTTGTTTATCCACTTTTTCAGTTGGAGATAAATTTTTGACATTTTTTGTTTGATTAGCACTTTTTACATTTTGTGCAGTACTTGCAATTGTAAACCCTGTTACCATTGCAAACGATAAAATTAGATTTTTCATATGTATTTTATTTTATTGTATGACAATGAAAAATGAAAAAGGTTTAAATGAGCAATAAAAAACCCGTATCTTTGCACCATCAATGGTAAAAATTAGAAATATCGAGTTGGGAGAATTCCCTTTATTACTTGCTCCAATGGAGGATGTAAGTGATCCGCCTTTCCGTGCTTTGTGTAAAAAACACGGTGCTGATTTAATGTATACGGAATTTATTTCTTCTGAAGGATTGATTCGTGACGCGGCTAAAAGTGTTCAAAAATTAGATATTTACGAATACGAAAGACCTGTTGGAATTCAAATTTTCGGATATGATATCGAAAGCATGAAAACGGCAGCTCAAATCATTGAAAAAACAAATCCAGATATTATTGATATTAATTTTGGTTGTCCTGTTAAGAAAGTAACTTGCAAAGGTGCTGGTGCTGGAATGTTGCAAGATATTCCGAAATTGATAAAAATGACGGAGGAAATTGTGAAAATCACCAATCTTCCTGTCACAATTAAAACAAGATTGGGCTGGGACGATAAATCAAAATTTGTTGTTGATACATCTGAAAGATTACAAGATGTTGGTGTTGAAGCAATTTCTATTCACGGAAGAACGCGTCAACAATTGTACAAAGGAGAAGCAGATTGGACATTAATCGGAGAAGTAAAAAACAATCCTAGAATGCACATTCCTATTTTTGGAAATGGTGATATCACCACGCCTGAGAAAGCATTAGAATACAGAGATAAATACGGTGTTGATGGAATTATGATTGGTCGAGCTTCAATTGGGTATCCATGGTTTTTCAATGAAGTAAAACATTTCATGAAAACGGGAGAACATTTAGCTGCTCCAGGCGTGAAAGAACGAGTTCAAGCGACTCGTGAACATTTAGAAATGAGTGTTCGTTGGAAAGGTGAAGGATTAGGAATTAATGAAATGAAACGTCATTACACGAATTATTTCAAAGGAATCGCTCACTTCAAAGAACACCGTTTAAAATTGGTTTCAACCTACGATTTACAAGAGATTTTGGATATTTTAGAAATG
>CANJKA010000176.1 GCA_947474675.1 Flavobacteriales bacterium | reverse complement strand
TTCTTGCAGCATAATGTTTTTAAGCTCTAATTTTTGTTTTAGCTCTTCATTTTCTTGAATTAATTCTTCGTAATTTTTTATCTTTGTTTGATTTTCTGCCATGAAGTGAGTTGTGTAATAGTGAGTTGTTATAGTATGTTTTTCTTTTTTAAGGTATTGAATTGTCAAATTAGAGAAACAAAATAGATAAAAAAAATTATACCTGCAAGTTTTTAATAAATTAAATTAAAATACGAAGCAACATTAACTCACGATGAATTGATGTATTTTACCGATTAGCTGTTCTGAAGTGTAAGGTTTTGATATGTAATCATTCATTCCAATTGATAGGCATTTTTCCTTTACTCCTTTTGTAACATCGGCAGAAACAGCAATAATAGGAATAGATTTTTTCACATTGTTCATTTTCGAGCGAATGTATTCAGTTGCTTCGAATCCGTTCATTATGGGCATCATCAAATCCATAAGAACTATGTCATACTCATTTTTTTCTAATTCTTCAACTGCTTTTTCACCATCAGCAGCCATAAAAATTTCAAAACCTTCTTTTAAAAGAATGGTTGACATTAACATTTGATTGATAATATTGTCCTCTGCAACCAAAATTTTAATTGCCTTTTTTGTTGTTGATAATGGTTTTTCTTTAAATGTATCTACTTTGTTTGCTTCAATTTTAATATTTTCTTCTAGTTCTTCAACATAAGTATTAAAAGCGATGCAAATTGAATCTAAATCATCTAATGAAGATGAAATAGGAAGTTTTTTGAGATAATCACCTGCAGCACATTCAAGAATTGTTTTTATAATAACTTTTGATCTTCTTTTTTGATCTGAGACTGTTTTTTGCAACATTTCTAATTCTAATAAAATATTTTCCCAATTATTTTCTTCGGTTAAATTTTCATTGAATTCAGTTTTATTTAGTGTACGTATAGAGCTTAATAATATATCAATTTTTGTTTGTTCCATTTATTCGTGTAATTTTTTTAATTTTAGTAACCATTCAAATGCTTCTTCCTTAATACGAAAAGCTTTTACAGGAATATCTACTTTTTTTAAAGTAATAAAAATGTTATAAAGTAATTGAGTGAGGCTAGAGTTTACAATAATTGCAGAACCTGCCAAATCTTCTAATCCATGAATTGCACCATAATCTCTAGCTTCTTTGGACATTGATTTTAATTTTGTAATGTCGTATATAAAATACACTTTTTCGCCTTGTGTTATTTTTTTTCTAAGTGCATAAATTTCTTTAGAATTTTCTAACGTCATATTAAAATCTTTCTTGTATTCACTGTGAAGAATACCTTGAGTAATCCAAAATTTAATATGTTCATCTTCTATTTCTATCATCTTTTTATTAAATTTAGAATTTTGTATTTTAACTCTTTAGAGTCAAATGGTTTTGAAATATAATCATTTATTCCAACATTTTTACATTTTGTTTTTACGGAGTTAGTAACGTCAGCTGATACAGCAATAATTGGTATGTTTGATTTCTCTTCATCCTCTAAAGCTCGAATTCCAATTGATGCTTCATATCCGTCCATTTCGGGCATCATGAGGTCCATTAACACAATGTCGAATGTGTTTGATTTGATTGCTTCTATAGCTAATACACCATTTTCGACTGTTGTAACTTCATAATTAAATTGCATTAATACTGTTTGAGCTAATAGTTGATTAATGAAATTATCTTCAGCTAATAGTATTTTTAGAACTTTTATTTCTTCTTCATTGTTTTCATTGTCTTTTAAAGATTTTAAATACTTCAATGAATTACGCATATCTTGTTTTGTGTTTTTCTTAAAAGGTATTATAGCTGTAAACGTTGTTCCTATTCCGAATTCGCTTTCCACTGATATTGTACCTTCCATTAAAACAAGTAATTTTTGGACAATCGATAAGCCTAAACCTGTACCACCATATTTTCTTGCTGTATCATCGCTTGTTTGAACAAAGGCTTCAAATACTGTATTTATTTTGTCAGAAGGTATTCCAATACCTGAATCTTTCACTGAAATTTCAACTGTATTTTTTTCATTATCTTCTTTAATTGTTTTAATTGAAATGATAATTGATCCTTTTAAAGGTGTAAATTTAATAGCGTTACTCACAAGGTTAAACAGTATTTGTGATATTCTAACTGAATCACCCAATAGATTATTGTTTAAATTTTCATCGCATTCAATTTTTACGATTAATTCTTTTTCATTTATTTTAACAGCAAAAGTGTCAATTATAAGTTGAGATAGTTCTTTAAGCTGAATAGGGTTTTCTTCTAGATTCATTTTTCCAGATTCAATTTTTGCAATATCTAATATATCATTTATAATTACTAAAAGAATATCTCCGGAAGTTTTAATTGCTTCTAATTGCTTGTTTTGTTGTTCTGTTAAGTTGGTGTTGTTTATTAAAATGTTTGTAAATCCAATTATTCCGTTTAGAGGTGTTCTAATTTCGTGACTCATACTGGACATAAAATCATCTTTCGCTTTTGTTAAGTTTTCGGCCGTTCTTCTTTGATTAATTATCACTTCTTCAAAATGTTTTCGTTCTGTGATGTCTTGAAGAATTGAGATATATTGTTTCGGTTTTCCGTTTTCATCTAACACTGGAACTATGGTTTCGTCTACCCAATAAAAATCATTTTTTTTATTTTTATTTTGAACTTCATTTTTCCAAATTTCGCCTTTACTTATAGTTTGAATCATTTCCATCCAAAATTCATTTGTATGAAAATCAGAGTCTAAAAGTTTTCTGTTTTGGCCGATTAATTCGTCTCTTGAATAGCCTGAAAACAAACAGAATTTATCATTTACTGTTTCAAAAATTCCTTTTGTATTTATAATTGCGACAAGACTAGTTTCGTCTAAAGCATTTTTTAATGTTTTTATTTCGCTTATTTGAGCATTTTTAACAGAAATATCACTTGCTACTCCTGTATATCCTATGATGTTATTTGTAGAATCTCGTCTTGCAGTTACAGTTAATTCTACTGGAATATGTGTGCCGTTTTTATGAATATATGTCCATTCGTTTGTATCAGATTCTTTGATGTTCGCATTAGTGATAAATACATCGAAACCTGGTTCTATTTTTATGTTTAATTCTTTGGATAATTTTTCAGCTCTTGATACAACTTCTTCTTCCAGATGAAATAATCCTGGATTGTGAATATTTAAAATCTCATCAGATGAATACCCTAGTAATTTTTCAGCTCCTAAATTAAAATGAGTTATTGTTCCATCTATGTTGGTAGAAATAATACTTTGCTCGGTTGAATTTAAAATGGAGTTTTGGAAGTTTATTAAGTTTATAATTTCCTTTTCTGTTTTCTTTTGTTGAGATATATCTTGCGCAATTCCTTTAATTCGAACTATTTTGTCAAATTTATTTTTTTCGATTATACCTTTACCGTATATGTATTTTATTTCTCCATTTGCTTTTATTATTCTGTGTTTGTATTCGAAATCTTTTCCAGAAATGAGCATTTTGTTAATTAATTGACTTAGAGTAGGTTTGTCTTCAGGGTGTATTTTTGTTTTATAGATAGAAATTAGTTCTTCCAATGAATTTTGTGGCTCCATTTCAAAAAGATTATACATTTCATCTGACCAGCTTAATTTTTTTGAATCTATTTCATATTCCCAACTACCAATTTTGGCTGTTATTTGTGCGTTCTTTAAAGATTCTTGTGAGTTTTTAATTTGTAAATTATTTTTTTGTAATTCAAATGACATATCTAAAAGTGAATACCCTAATTTATCTTTCTCTGAAAGAATATTTATTTCTGAAAAATAATTTCCTTGACCAATTTCTTTGGCAAATGCTGTTTTTTCAATTAACGAATCAACAAGAGAACTTAATTCGTTTTGCATTTCAGCAATTTCATCTGTTTCGCTACTTCTATTGATCTTTAAAATATCTCCAATTGTGACATTTGAAATTATTTTTTTAAGTTCTATTAAAGGCAAAGCAATTTTCTTTTTCGTATAATAAATAGAATATATACTTAGTAGTAAAATAGCAATAACGGCTAAGAAAACGATTAAAGTTAGATAATTAAATAGCGTTTGTTTTTCTTTGAAAATAACTTCTTGTCTGTGTTTTTTTTCTTTTAAAACTTGACTAAAAAGGCGATTATTCTTTTTTAATATATTCTCAATTTTTTCGGTGTAAATTTCAGTTGCTTTATTTACTTTGTTCTCGTCGAAAAACGATTCAAAATCCACTAAAATCAAATTTATTTCATTGACACCTCGTAGAAAAGTTTTACTGTTTTTATTGATTTCATAAAAGTTTTTTCTATCCCTTTTATTTTTGGATCTTTTTAAGATTTTTGAGATGTTTTTTTGAGAATTTGAATAATCTTTTTTTATAATTTCTTCAATTTTTTCTTTGTCTTTTAGATTCGATAAGAAAACCCAATTTTTAGTAAGCGTGTTTAAATTAATAGAGATTTCTTGTACTGTTTCAATTTCATCAATACAAGGATTGTTTACCAACACCATTTCTTGATCAATTTCTTGATATTTAAATAGAGTGAAAAGAGAAAACACGCCACTGATAATTGTCGAAATAATAATGACAATATAAGTTGTGGCAAGCTTTTGCGTTATATTTATTTTTCGGTTACTCATTTTTTGAAAGTATACACGATTTTAAAGTTAAATTCTCTCCCCATTCCTGGTAAAGGTGCATGAAAACTATTGTAGGGTTGAATAAAAATAATGCGTTGGTCAGTAATATTTCTAATTCCTAAACCAAATGTAAATCCTTTGATCAGGTCTTTACAGCCTAAATAAACATTCATTTGAACTTGTGGATTAAATGTGCTAATTGTTCCGCTTTCAAGTGAGTCTACCGACGTATATCCGTATCTTTTTCCCAACACGTAAAATGAAGTAGTAGCAAAAAAGTGTTCATTTATAGTGTAAGTCCCAATAAGTGAAAATTTGTGGTTGGCAATTCCTAAATTTGCTCTTCTGTCAAATGAAACTGCATTTTGATCGTCTAATTGATTGTCAAGCGAAGTGTAGTAAGCATAAGATGCTGTTAAAGAACCTAAAGAAGACTTGTATTTGTATTCTGCTTCTAAACCTCTCGAACCAAAAAGTTCTTTATTGTTACTATATCCTTCCATATCTTTCCCTGATATTGGATCAGTGTATATTAAATAGTAAATTGAATTAAGAGTGGTAATGTTGAAAACGTTTACAGTCAAAAATGAATTTTTATTCATTTGATAACCTGCCTCAAATTCAAATGTTTGCGAATGTTCAGGTAAAATACTTTCGCCAATTCTGGATTGAATGTTTTCAATGGAAGGAGCTCTAAAAGAAGAGGCGTAAAGGAATTTTAAGTTTAAAAAAGCAATTTTCTTTGTAATTCCTAATCGAGGATTAAAGTCACTTCTAAAGGCAGAATTCACATCGTATCTTCCTCCAATTGTTAGGTTAGCAAATCTTGTTTTTAAAAGTACTTGAAGGTAGGGAGCATAATTTAAATAGTTTACGATTTGTGTAGAATCTTTGGTGAAAAATTGTTCGTCGCTTTTTGTTGCTTTGTCGTAATATGCTTCTATACCAGCCGTAATGTTAATTGCTCTATGTGCATCCCAAACTGCAGAAATATTACCTCTGTATCGTTCCGTTTTTATTTGATAGATGTATGAATCATCTATACTGTCGTAGTGAGTTGGAGTGAACCAAGGTGTTCCATATTTGTAATTTACTTTTGCAAGGATTGAAAGTTTTTTTGTGATTTGTTTATCGTATTTTAATTCGGCCAATGATGTTTTAAAATCTTGTCGATAGGCTTTAGAAAGTATGGATTCAAATTGATCTCTTTGTGTAGTGTATAAATTGTCTTGAATAAAACGAAACGAAAGACTTTTATAATGAATTCCTAGATTTGCATTCCATGCGTTAATATCTGAATTCCCTACCATTGAATACGAACTCCCATGTACATCTGTGTACTCCAAGTTACTTCTTTGATTTCTAGAAATTGAACCAGACAGAGAATAGGAGAAATCATTTTTTTTATTCCCTATGGCAAGGTTTAAATTTTGTCGGGCAAAAGTATTTACTGTTTGACCTAAGGTTGAACTTACTGAAATACCCTTTAAATCTTCTCCATTTTTTGTGATGATGTTAATTACAGCATATTCAGCATATCCTCCATAAGAAGCCGATCCAGGACCACGAATTACTTCAATTTTTTTAATTTGATTAATGGGGTATCGAGCACCAAATTGAGCTGTCGCATAGGCAATGTCGTTCATCTCTTGACCATCGTAAAGTACTAATACTTTGCCTTCTTGCGCCCAAATCCCTCTGATAGATATTCCAACAGATCCTTGAACATCCATGTTGAATTCAATACCAGGAATCAATTGAAGAACATCCATTAAATCTCTCGATCCACTTTTTTCAATTTCATCAGCTGTAATGACAGAAATGACAGAAGGACTTTTTTTCAAAGATAATGGTTTTCTAGAAGCAACTTCAAGAGAAGAATTAATTAATTTGTCGATTTCACTCGATTTATAGGATGATTTTAATTTCATCAATTCTTCAATCGAAAGATTTGAATAATCAATAGAATCGGGAAGAGAAATGCGAGTCGTGTCTTGCGAAAAGCTATTAAAAGCAAAGCAAAACAAAATGATTGATATGTAGTAGATTTTTATCATATTCATCTTACTAAAACTGCGTTATTGATAATAAGTTGATTCATTGAAAGCCCCCTTGATCTAAGATTGAAAGGACTTAGTTGGTATTTTGTTTTATAATCTTCATCTTCATCCATGAATAATGAAATACTTGCACCGTTGTAATTTAAATCTGCTTTTTCAGTGATAATTAAAATAGGTAATTTAGCAGTTGTCGTTTGTATTTCTTTTAAATTTTTGGAAGAAGAATTGGCTAAAATTATTACATCCACATTTTTCAATTCTTTTAAAGTAATGTGTTTTAAAACATAGGTAGTTCCTTTTTTAGCTAATAAAGTTTTAAGTTCAGCTTCAATAGGTGAATTTCCAAATACACCAATCGTAATTGCTGTTTTAGAAGTTGGGAAAGTTGTATTTTTTACAATGTTAAATATGTATACAGCATTTTCTTTGTAGTTAAAAGTTTGAGAACGGCCAATCAAACTGATAAGTGTTATGAAAAAGAGTAGTAAGTATTTAATTTTCATTTATGTTAATAATTTTATTAAAATTAACAATTATTTTCAATAATCATAAGCTTATTTTTTTTAGTGATAAAATTATTTTGAGATGCTAGATATAATGGACCCAATTGACTGGACAGGTTTTTACCAAAGCTAAGATGTTTTTATGACATAGAAACATTGGAATAATAAAAATTATTTGGAGCGATTTGATTCAATGAATCATGTCTTCTCTCTTTATTGTAAAAATCAATATATTTTC
>CANJKA010000175.1 GCA_947474675.1 Flavobacteriales bacterium | reverse complement strand
GCTTTTTCTAGAAGAGTGTGGGCGTTGACCTATCTTTTATAGGTGCTGTTATCGGATGTACTTCTTTCATATTTTTCCTTCAACAAAATACATATCGATCTTTCCTTTGCCTTTTGCTTCAATTTTGCCCCGATGAGCGCATTCAAAATGATCCTTTACTAATTCAAAAGTTGTTCCACTAATGTTGACTTGTCCAACTTCACCGCTGCTTTCCATTCGACTTGCTGTATTTACCGTGTCTCCCCAAATGTCGTATGCGAATTTTTTAATACCAACAATTCCTGCAACTACAGGGCCGGTATGCACACCTATTCTAATTTCGAAAAAGAGTTCACCTGCAGTTCTTTTTTCGTTTGCTAACTTCACCATAAAGTCTTTGATTTCAAGAGCAGCATTCACCACATCTATAGGATGTGATTGGTTGACAGTTGGCAAACCTCCAGCTGCCATATAGGCATCGCCAATGGTCTTAATTTTTTCAATTCCGTACTTTTGCATGATCAAATCAAATCCAGAAAAACAGTTATTGATTTCTGCAACCAGATTTTCAGGTGACAATTGTTCCGAAAGTGATGTAAACCCCTTGAAATCGGTGAATAAAACAGTCACCATATCAATACACTTCGCATCTGCGCTTCCTTTTGATTTTAGTTCTTCTGCTATTTCTACTGGAAGGATATTTAATAGTAATTCTTCACTGCGGTCTTTTTCTTTTTCAATCTCATCTTTTTGCTCTCGTATCTCTTTGGTTGCAATATCAACTTCTATCTCGAGCTCTTTTTGTCGTTTCTCCAATTTTGCTGTTCTCAATTTTACAAAACCAAAGACTATAAGAATAGTAATAATTCCGTAACCTATTCTAGCCCACCAAGTATGCCACCATGGAGGCAAAACAGTAAAGGTATATTCAAATGTTTGACCCCAAATTTGGGATTCACCTATGGCTCTTACTTTGAATGTATAAGTGCCATAGGGAATGTTTTTGAAATCTGCTTTAACCTCATTGGTAACCTCATTCCATTCTTCATCGAGACCTTCCATTTTATATTGGTATTTTAATTTGTGAGGAGCATTCCAATCAATAGAAGAAAAATAAAAGGTTAAATGGTTTTTACTATAGGGTAAAATTAAATTTAAAGGGTAGTTTTCAAAGCGTGAAACACTGTCAAATTGTAGATCCTCTTTTAAACTATCGCCCAAATTCATATAGTCAAAATGTTTTGCATTGATAGTTATTGTTTTTAATTTTGTTATGGGTGTTTTTTTTGAAACTGTAAATTCATTTAAATCTAGCATCTCTATGGCCTTACCGCCACCCCACCAAATGCGGTTTTTAGAATCTATGAATTTACTCTTAGGATAATCTTGGCCTTTCAAGCCATCTTCTTGATTAAATACAAAAATGCAGTATTTCCCACTGTTTAATTTGTCCTTTCCAGAATTATGCACTAGCTTCTTACGCCCTAGTTTATTGGATTGTTGCGTTGTATACCTTTTTATTAGATTCAAGCCATTTTTTGTGCTGACCCAAATCCCGCCATCTGGACCCTCTGAAATTGAAGTGACGATATTGTTTGATAGCCCTTCTTTCTCTGTAAAATGAACAAAACTTTTGCCATCGTATTTCGTGATGCCACCACCCCAAGTGCCAAACCAAAGATTACCAGCCTTATCCTCTGAAATTGTTATTACCCCATTACTTGATAGCCCTTCTTTCTCTGTATAATGAACAAAATTTTTACCGTCGTATTTCGTTACGCCGTTACCACCAATCCAAAGATTACCGGAAGTATCTTCTAAAATTGATGAAACCTGATTTTGAGGTAGCCCTTCTTTCTCTGTAAAATGAACAAAACTTTTACCATTATATTTGCTAAGGCCTCGATCAGTTGCGAACCAAATATTTCCGGACTTATCCTCTAAAATAGAATAGACTATATTACCCGAGAGCCCTTCTTTATCTGTAAATTGCACAAAACTTTTACCGTCGTATTTTAAGACGCCTTCATTCCAAGTACCAAACCAAAGATTACCAACCTTATCCTTTAAAATTGAAAAGACGGTATTAACTGGTAGTCCTTCTTTCTCTGTATAATTAACAATACTTTTGCCATCGTATTTTGAGACACCGCCATCCCAAGCACCAAACCAAATATTACCAGTCTTATCCTCTGCAATTGAAAAGACCGTATGGTTTGATAACCATTCATTCTGAATTAAATGAACAAAATTATTTCGGTCGTATTTGCAAACGCCACCCCCCCAAGTACCAAACCATATATTGCCAGTTTTATCCTCTAAAATTGAATAGATTACATTACTTGTTACCCCCTCATTCTTAGTAAAATGAACAAAACTTTTTCCGTCATATTTGGAAGCTCCTCCGTTTAAAGTAGTAAACCAAATATTTCCGGATGCATCCTCTAAAATTGACTTGACGCAATTGTTTGAGAGTCCTTCTTTCTCTGTAAAATGAACAAAACTTTTTCCATCGTATTTAGAGACACCATTACACCAAGAACTAAACCAAATATTTCCAGATTTATCTACTATAATTGAACTGATATTGTCGTTCAAGAGCCCGTCGTTATGAGTAAAATGAATAAAATTATTTCCATCGTATTTGCAAACGCCACCACCCCAAGTAGTAAACCAAATATTTCTGGATGCATCCTCTACAATTGACGTGACGGAATTGTTTGAGAGTCCTTCCTTTTCTGTGAAATGAACAAAACTTTTCCCATCATATTTGCAAGCACCTCCATCAGTTCCGAACCAAATGTTACCTGCCTTATCCTCTAAAATGGAATTAACCACATTGTTTAGTAGCCCTTCTTTCTCTGTAAAATGAACAAAACTTTTTCCATTGTATTTGTAAGCACCTGTCGCAGTTCCGAACCAAATGTTGCCTGCCTTATCTTCTAAAATGGAATATGGCACATCAAATAACCCATTTTTCTGAGTATATTGAACAAAACTGTTCCCATCATATTTAATAATGCCATCTATCTGAGTACCAAACCAAAAATTTCCAGATTTATCCTCTAACATACAGGATATATAAGATGATGCCAATCCCTGATCAATATCTAAATAGTACATATTGTTGATGGAATTGTCCTTGATGCGGAGTGGTAATGCCGAGGTTGATTTTGGATTACTATAAGGTATTTGTTTACCTACAGCTGGAATTGGTACACCAGTTAATACCTTATCACCAAATGAGTTGATGAAAAAATGATTTTTTCCGTTAGTAACGGCTATTTTTTTTAACTTATTTTCATTTACTGGAATTACAGTTAAGTTTTCAGAATTCAAATGCACGTTTGGGTGCGCAGGCTCAGTTTTACCTAGCCTTGCCGGAAATGATTTTGGTTTTGATACGCTGTCGGGGTGAATGTATTTTCCAATTGCAGGAATTGGAATTCCTGTTTTAATGGTGTCACCTAAAGAGTTTACTATTGGTTGAATGGTGTCTCCGGTTACAAAGTTCGTAATATAACCACCTGTTGGATTAGCCATTACACTTTTGGGTTGCGGAAAAAAGGCAGGGCCGGTTTTTTCTTCTTTTATAGAATTTTTTCGATTGCAACTAAAGACCATCAAGCTAATGAATAGTATTAATTTATATGTTTTCTTTATATACATTTTTCTCTTTTATTTATCACTTTTACTGTAAAAAAAATTGAAGCGATCCGTTTAAGTATATCCGATAACGGTTTGCGGCTTGGCGAAGGTGGCGATTTTGCCACAAATATTCATACGAAGCACACACTTCAAATTTACGAAAAACAGTCATACGAAGCACTGAACCGCCACTTTTGCCAAACCGCTGTTATAGGCTGGCGATTTTTACAGTGGTTTTGTAGTGGTCGTCCGGGTAATATTTGTAAAATTCGATATTTTATATTTCAATTTGAATTCGGATTTTACCTCCTAGTCCTTTTTCTACGATTTCATATAATGTTTTCAAGGTCATATTACTTCCATTATTTTCAACTCTAGAAATATATTCTCTTTTTTTATCGACAAGGTCACCCAATTGAGTTTGAGTCATATGCTTGTCTTCTCGTGCTTTTTTTAACAACACTCCAATTTTGAAACCCTCAAAATCTCTTTCAAGTTCGTCACGTCTTTCGGTCCCTTTTTTACCGTAAACATTGTCTTTAATTTCTTTCCAGCTTTTAGTTTCCATTTTCTTCTGATTTTTCTTGATAATATTTAGCCATTAAACTCAATGCAAGTACTATTTCATTTTTTGGTGTTTTCTGCGTCTTTTTCTGAAAGCCATTTAGTAGAATGACTAATTTATTATTGTCAAAAAAGCAGAATACTCGCCAAATGTTAGAGCCTAATTTTATCCTCGCTTCATAAAGTTCATTTGTTCCAACTATATGTTTTAAATAATTGGAAGGAACACGTTCAAGAGTTTCAATTGCTTCAATAATTTTATAAATTTTGTCTTGAACTTTCTTTGGTTGTTTTAGGAGAAAATCTTCAAAATAATTTTTATAAGCTATAACTTCACGTACATTCATATTTTCAAAGGTAACTTTAAAGTTACAAATATCCAAATTTATTTTCAGTTAATTTTTGTCCTCCGTAAATTTGAAAAGAATGATGATTTATAAGTTTCAAGTTTAATTTAAAGTCGAAGCGATATTTTTTTTCGCTTGCCTATAACGTTTTGGTGCTTGGCGATGTGGCGGTCTGGAAATAGTGCATTTCCGCCATATAGCCAAACACCTGTTAGCACTCGTTTTTTACTTTTATTTCAATATAATTCGATGAATCTTTTCTGGTGATTTTACCGTTTTGATCAATTTCACAGTCATCATATTTATTCACCTGACCTAAAAGTCTATTATGAAATTTACTTAAAGGTGTCCAGCTGTCAATAATGGATTTATTTTTGAAATTATTAATACCAGCTAAAGTCCTAATATGTTCAATTTGAAATTTTTCATTAAAGTTTGAATCATCAATGTAATCACTCAAAAAATACTTTTTAAAGGTATTATTATTTGCATTTTCAAGTTTCGAGATTAAAAAATATTTGTATATTTCATTCTTGTGATTTACTATTGAAATTATTATCTCTTTATTTATTATTTTGATAGTTTGAATTTTTTCTTTGTCGTCAAACTCAAACGAGATTAAATTTCGATCTTTTGAAGCAATATTATATAATAAAAAATTATCCTTTCCAACTAAAACAAAATAATTATCATAGAAAAAACTTTCTATATACTGCGGTAATAATGAGTTGTTTATTTTTGATTTTGTATAATTTATCAACTCAATTTTTGAAGTCGACAATTCTAATAAATAAATCCCGTCATTGTATGGAAATGATATATGACTTTTACTTTCATTAATTAAATCGAATGAACTTGGGTATTGATTAGGAAGAAAAACACTCTTTGATAATCCGATTTCTGTTATTACATTTTTATTATTTATTAGCAATTCTATTTCTAATTCGATTAAGCCATTATTAGGTTCTCTTATATACTTATAATTAAGTTCAACTTCATTCAAATATCGGAATGTACTTTGTATACCAAATTGTTGTTCGATTTGAGAATTGTCAATATAATCTATTTCAAATTTCATATTGTATTTCATTTTTTAATGAGTGCTAACGTTTTTCAGCTTGGCGAAACGGCGTTCTGGATCTAGTGCATCTCAAGCCGCTGCGCTAAGGTGATGTTGTGCGTTCGTTTTTTATCAGTCGGTAAGTTTAGTATATTTTATGTCTAGTGTCAAAATGATTAGAACTGCTTATAATTTAAGCTTCATTCCTTCGTGAGTTGGAACAAAACCAATTGCTTCGTAAAATTTTATTGCATCAGGTCGTTGTTTGTCCGATGTAAGTTGCAACATATTACAACCTTTTTGTTTAGCCCTTTCAATTATATATTCAAATACTTTTGTGCCGATACCTTGTCCTCGATAATTTGAAATTGTTCTTACCGCTTCTATTTGAGCTCTTAGTCCTCCTTGGTGTGTTAAATATTGAATAAATGTTAATTGATATGTACCGACCTTTTCTCCATTCAATTCAATTATAGTAAGTTCTTGATTTGGATCATTTGTGATATTTTCAAATGCCTTTAAATAATTGTCCGAAAGAATAAGTTCAAATTTCTCTCTTGTTGCTCCTAGAGTGTCGTCAGATAACATTTTCACAATGTCCGCAAGGTCATCTGCTTTTGCAAGTCTAAATTTAAGTTCGTTGTTCATCTGTCTTTATTTATGGTTGTGAATTTCTAAATGACGCACAACGTTTTTCAGCTTGGCGAAACGGCGTTCTGGATCTAGTGCATCTCAAGCCGTTGTCGCCTAGACGCTGTTATATGACGTTGCGAGCACATTGCCTACTCAGTTATTCAATGAGTTTTGGTAATCTCTCGAATTCAACTCATTGTCGAACTGTTACTTTATGATTCTAAATCAACTTTTTTGATGATATGAATTCCTCCAACTCTATAGGCAACATTTATAGGAATTATTTGACCATTCAAATAAAAGTTTCCATTACTAAAAGGAGTAATTCTTTCGTCTATTAAGAAAAAATAATTTTCTCTATCATTTAAAATATCAGTATTCTCGTTTGATAACTCAATTGGTTCAATATATTCTACAATTCCCAATTTAAATAATTCGGGAATTGTTGCGCTTTCTCCATTTATTTCACATTCATGTTTCTCTCCAAGACCTGGCATCCCAAACCATGGAATGGCTTGACCAATTTTTAATGAAATTTTTGAAGTGTCACCTTCAAACAAAAAATGTTTTATTTTATACGTTTCAAAAACAGGTGGTAGCGACTTTTTAGGAAATGGCTCTTCTGCTTTCCAAAAAAACATTACTTTATTTTGCCATCCTTGGTCGTTTCTATCTTCACAGATTAATCCATCTGTCCAATAATGCATATAAAGTTGTCCTGATCTAAGTAAGATTGTCGATTTTTCAATACTATCTTGTAGTTCATTTGATAAGGGTCTAATTATTTTATTAGCAATATTATTTTCTGTAGAAATTAACGTATCTCCTTTTTGCAGAATATCAGTTTTTTTTTCTGTAGAAATTATCGTGTCTTCTTTTGGTAGTATATCAGGTTTATTTCCTGAAGTATTTGATTGATTATTGTTTGTGCTTTTTTTTCCAAATAGTTTGTCAAATAGTCCCATGTGTATTTTAAATTTAGTTTTTGAGTTATTATTTTTAATTTATAGATTATTTTATTCGTAAATTATTTTTGTATTGTCGTCCTTCGTGAACTTAAGTCGAAGTGAGATTTGAAAACTTATCGATGTCACACAAGCCCGAAGTGAGAACTTTGTCGAGCAATGACATATAACGTTTTGCGCATAGGCGAGATGGCGTTCTGGAAATAGTGCATATTAGCCAACTTGCTTATGCGCTGTTATAAGATGCCGCTTTCGGGAGTAACCTACAAAGTGTTTTTTGTCAAGGTCAGTTTATTTGGAATTAGGTATTTTGTTAGATTGATTTTTATCCAATACTTAATTTCAATTGTCGTCCAAATCCTTC
>CANJKA010000174.1 GCA_947474675.1 Flavobacteriales bacterium | reverse complement strand
GTGTTAAAAAAAGGGTTTTTTAAAAAAGAAGATGTATTGCCTAACTATGAAACACTTATCGTCGCATCGCCCTATGAAGCTTTTGGAAGGGTAATTGTAGAAGCAAATAAAGCTGGATTAAGGGTTGTTGTAAAAAATGGTGGAGGGGGTTCGACCGAATTAATGAATGAAACCAATGGGTTGCTTTACAATAGTTCTGAAGAATTGTCTGATATATTATCTGGCAACATAAAATTGCCTAAAAGCACAATCAAAGCGAATTATGATGAAGCACTAGAATTACAAAAATTAAATTTGATTTTAAATCCATTACTTGAAGTATGAGTCAACCTTTATTCACAATTGCAACGATAACTTATAATTCTTCTAAATGGGTACGACAAGCTATAGAAAGTGTACTGGCATCAAGTTATATTGATATTGAATACCTCATTTCTGACGACTGTTCAACTGATGATACGTGGCAGATTATTCAAGAATATAATGACCCACGAATAATCTCATGGAGGAATGATTCAAATTTGGGTGAATACCCAAATAGGAATAAGGTTTTAAATGAAGCAAAGGGGAAGTTCATATTGTTTATTGACGGAGATGATATCTTATATAAGAATACTTTAAGAAATCTTTCAGAGTATATAGAATATTTCCCAGAATGTGAAATGATTTGGGGTGTACTTACACCTTTGAATAAGTATGCATTGCTACCTTATCAGTTTGATCCTTTGCAAACATTACAATTATTGTACGATTACAGTAATTATATAGGCGTGATTGGTTTCACAGAAACACTATTTTCTGTAAACGCACTCCATAAGGTAGGAGGCTTCAGTAATACTTTTAAAATTGGCGATATTTATATTAGAAAAAAAATGGCTTTAACATGTAAAGTTCTCTTTGTTCCTTTAGGTTTTGGTTATTGGCGGTCTAGACCTGGTCAAGCATCATCCAACTTAGGATTAAATTATATGGGTACTGTAGAAGCTATGGAAATTGATATGCTTATATTAAATGACCCAAATAATCCTTTGTCACACTCAAAGAAATTAGAATTTGAACAGTATCTCAAATCCGCCTTTTTAAGAAGGGCAATTCGAAATATTCTTTTTAAAGCACATCCAATTAAGTTCATAAAAATATTAAGTCGATTAGGATTTAGTTTTAAAGACTTTATTAAGATTTTCAACTATTCTGTTCCTTTTGGCCCAGTTATAAATGATATTGCATCGCCGTTATTTAATGACTTCAACTTTATTGATAAATATAATAAGAGTACCTCATTTTCCAATTCATTTTAGAAAAACAATTCACTTTGTCTGGCATGTTTAAATACATATTTAAGGGATGATTCTAAAAAAAATATTAGTTTATTGTTATAAGTATATAAAGTATTACAAATTATTGTCAATTATTGATATTTTCTCTTTAATCCATTCAAAAAGAAGAGTCAAAGGAAAAGTCTTTTTGTATGGAAAGCAAATTATTTATCCTGATGCTTATTGGTTTTTGCATAGTATAGATGAAATATTTATATCTAAGGTATATGAGGCTAACACTAAAAAATTAAATCCATTTATCATCGATTGTGGGAGTAATATTGGCTTAAGTATAATTTTCTTTAAACGTAAATTTTTAAATGCAGAAATAGTAGCATTTGAGCCAGATCCTCAATTATATGAAATGTCAGTTAGTAATATTAAAAACAGCGGGTTAGGTGAAAATATTACAGTTATAAATAAAGCTGTATGGATTAAAAATACGATAATGCCTTTTAATGCAGAAGGTACACTTGGCGGTACATTAATTGATGTTAGACAAGATGCATCTAACTCAATCAATGTATGTTGTATAGATATTTTATCATTATTGACTAGAAAAATTGATTTTCTAAAAATAGATGTTGAAGGATCTGAATTGTTATTATTAGAGCATTGCTGGAGTAAATTATATTTGGTGGAAAATATGTTTGTTGAATTTCATGGAAATATAAATAAACCGCAGCAACTAGACAGATTTTTGCAATTAATTTCTCAAGCAGGGTTTAAATACTATATAAAAGAATCTTATAATCTTCTATCTTATCCTTTTATGAAAGAGTATCCAAAATATGCTACCTATGATTTATTGTTAAATATATTTTGTTTTAGAATAAATGAGTAGAATTAAGCTTATAGCAATTTACTTACCACAATTTCATCCTATTCCTGAGAATGATAATTGGTGGGGCAAGGGTTTTACTGAATGGACAAATGTCACGAAAGCTAAGCCTAGGTTTAAAGGTCACTACCAACCTCATTTACCAGCAGACTTAGGATTTTATGACTTACGCGTGCATTCAATAATGGAACAACAAGCATCCATGGCAAGTGAAGCAGGCATTTATGGTTTTTGTTTTTATCATTATTGGTTTAATGGAAAAAGATTATTACAAGGCCCATTAGACACAATGATTATTAAAAAAACACCTAATTTTCCTTTTATGCTTTGTTGGGCAAATGAAAATTGGACAAGACGTTGGGATGGTATGGAACATGAGATATTAGTCAAGCAAGAATACAGTCCAGAAGATGACTTAATGCATATCAATTTTCTAATTGATAATTATTTTTCAGATAGTCGTTATATTAAAATTAAAGGTAAACCTGTTTTTGTAATTTATCGCCCTACTCTATTCCCCAATATAAAAAAAACATTAAAATTATGGAATTTTCAACTTAAGAGACGTGGTTATCCAGGCTTATATGCCATATATATGCAAGCTTTTAATAATAAAATAGACCCTTGTGAGATAGGTTTCGATGCTGCAATGGAATTTCAGCCAGATTTCTTTGAAGCACCTCGAAGTATTAATATTAAGGGTTCTATACTCACACGATTGCTTAATAAATTTAGAATCAAGAAAAGTATTTATACTCAAAATAGAGTTTTAGATTATAGGCTTTTTATTAATCACATGATTTATAAGCCTTCACCAGAATACAAATATTACCCATGTGTATCACCATCATGGGATAATTCTGCAAGAAAGGTTAACGCTACTGTGATTCATGGTCACACTCCGGAGTTGTTCGGGAAATGGTTAGACGCGACAATTGAAAAGTATGAACCATATTCAGAAGAGGAGAATTTTATTTTTATAAATGCCTGGAATGAGTGGGCGGAGGGCAACCATCTTGAGCCTGATCAGAAATGGGGTAGCGCTTTCTTAGACAAGACAAAAGCAGTTGTAAATAAATGGAACAAAAAATTTCAATAATTATACCTAATTATAATCATGAACCATTCTTATCAAATAGAATGAGTTCAGTCCTTTCTCAAAATCATAATTTTGATCAAATTTTCATACTTGACGATGCCTCAACTGATTCAAGTTTGGATTTGCTTTCAAATTATAAGCAAGAAAACGTTACCATAATTTGTAATGATTCAAATTCTGGGAGCACATTTCTTCAATGGCAAAAGGGTCTTTCACTTGTTAGTACTGATTCATTGGTATGGATTGCCGAAAGCGATGATTTTTGTAAACCTGATTTTTTAGAAGAGATTATAAAGCCTTTTTCTGATCCTGACGTGGTACTCTCTTATTCCCGTTCAATTGATGTTAATGAAAATGGCGAGCAGCTTGGTCTTTCTTATGATCACTTAGAATGGTGTAATAGTAGCTTTATTAAAGATGGGAAAGATGAAATTGGCGACCATTTATATTACCAATGTACAATACCTAATGTCAGTTCTGTTGTTTTCAGACGTTCTGCAGTTGATGATACTTTTTTTTATCACAATTTTAAATTGTGTGGTGACTGGTATTTTTATTTGAAAATTTTACAAAAAGGCAAGGTTGCATATAATAGTAGCCCACTCAATTTTCATCGTTTTCATCAAAGAACACTTAGAAATCAACTGAGTAACAATACAAGTATCTTGTTTGAACGATTAAAAATTATAAAAAAAGTTAAAAAAGATTACAGTATACCATTAATAATGTTTTTCAAATCTGCTTATCAACAAATTCGTCAATATATTTTTCAACGAAAAATAACTGAGATTTTCAATTTTAAATTTGTGCTATTACTCATAGATATTTTAAAGTTTAACCCTTTTTTCATCCTAATACTCATCTACACATTAATTGAAAGATTCTTGATGCGTGTAATAAAGTTCATTAGATGATTGGAAGAATAAAACGTCTCATTTCATCACATCTTGCTAAAAAGAGTACTTTCCTTTTTCAACATAAATACAAAGATTTAATTGAGCAAATCCCCAAACACCTTCCTATTGATTTTGAGGTTGTAAGTTTTTCAGGCTCTAAACAATTCAATGATCAACTATATTCTATATTGTCTTTTTTCTATAATGTTGGCATTCCATTAAAATGGACTGTATACAGCGATGGAACTTATACTGAGAATGAAAAAGAAATTATGACGTCCGTTAAAAATGTTGTATTTAAGGAAGTAGATACTACTGGTTTTGATGATAATTGGAATCTAATGTTTGACGCGAACCCTACCTTAAAAAAAATTGCCATTTTGTCTAAACTAAATATCATTCGAACAACTATTTTTGTTGATTCTGATGTTTTATTTTTTTCATCTTTTCTACATTATATTGAAGGATTAAAAGATCACAACTGGTATCTAGAAGATGAAAGCCCTAATTACTTTGATACTGATTTGATTCAAAATATTGAACTGATAAAACACCCTTTAAATTTTGGAATGCTCATTCTGAATGCCACACATAATTGGCAATTTGTTTTAGAATATCTTACAAATAAGTTATCTAATGGAACCTTATCGTATTGGTCAGATCAAACTGCACTTCATCTCTTTGCTAATCAACCCGGCTCAAATTTTTATCCTTTACCAAAAGAATATTTCGTTGTAAATGGTTCTGACAGTTTTAAATTAGGGCATGATTTTAATTACAATTCCATCGCAGTCAGGCATTTTGTAAGTCCCATTCGACATAAAATGTGGCAGTATTCTTGGAAAAAAGTTTTAGGTGTTTCATAAATGAAAGTATTACAAGTTCTTAATCACTTTCTCCCTTCTCAAACTGCTGGTACTGAAATCTACGTTTGGTCTTTAGCCAGGAAATTACAAGAATACGGAGTTGTGAGTAAAATAGCAATTCCTAATTATAATCAAAAATTTTCTGCTGATTATATGTACGATGGGTTACAAGTTCATCAATTCGCAGAGCCTTCTATTGTTGATCGCTCACTCATTATGGGGTTTAGAAAACCTGAAGGATTAGTATCTTTTAAAGAATATATAGATTCTGAAAAGCCTGATATTATCCATTTTCATGACATAGCAGGAAGCAATGGTGTTTCTATCCATCACATTAGCGTTGCAAAAGCAACTGGCGCAAAAGTCCTACTCACTTTTCATTTGGCAGGACTTTCGTGCATGACGGGTACATTGATGAAAAAAGATAATTCGCTTTGCGATGGTAAAATCGAGTTAAATAAATGTGCTACTTGTTATTTGCATTCAAAAAAAGTAAATAACTATTCAGCTCATCTGCTAACTTGGATTTCTCGTTTTTTCAATTACTTAAGTATCAATCCTACTAAATTGTCAACTACAATTGGCACTGCACTAGGAACGGTTTCATTAGTCAAACAGAAGAGGGAGGACCTTTACAAATTAATTGAAATTTGTGACAAGGTTGTTGTATTGTCGAATTGGTATAAGGATATATTAATATCAAATGGAATTCCGCAGAATAAAATTATTTCAATTCCACAAGGTCTAGCAAGTATTTCATCCGTGTTAAATATGGGAAAGAAAACATCTAACAAATTAAAATTCGTCTTTGTTGGTAGAATCAGTTCTTTTAAGGGATTGCATTTGCTTGTAGATGCATTCATGCAATTGGATAAAGGGAACGCTGAATTACATATTTATGGACAGTCTGATGGATCAGATTATGAAAGGATATTGAAAGAAATAACAAAATCTATCAATACAATATATTGGAAAGGATTGCTAGAACAGTCTGAAGTTGTAAAAACGATTTCTGAATACGATGCTCTTTGTTTAACATCTACTACTTCTGAAATGTCTCCATTGGTTATACAAGAGGCGTTTGCTGCTAAGATTCCTGTAATTGCATCCAATGTATATGGTAACGCTGAACATATAAAACATGGTAAAAATGGTTTATTGTTTAAATTTAATGACAGGGATGATCTATTAAATCAATTAGAGCGCTGTATAAACGAACCGAATTTATTGGCAGGACTAGCTAGTAATATTCTCACTCCAAATTCATTTGATACTGTTTCAAAACAGCATCTAGTAGTATATAACCAATTATTATATTCAAATTAAGTCTAAGCTGAAACGCATTCTATTTATAACATCAACGAACCTAACTACTAATCCACGTTTATTGAAGGAGTTACAATTAGCAATAGAACAAGGCCATTCAGCAGTAGTTATTAAATTCAATCTATCGAATTGGAGTCAAACTTTTGAAAAGGAAACCGAATCATTATTTAAGTCTGTCCGGTTTATAGAGTTATCTGCATCGCGTCATCCATTTTTTCCATGGTTGATTTCATTGTTATTGGAGCAGGTATGCAGATTGATGCCTAATGCATTCTTGTCTGCTAAGCAATTATCATTTGCTGTAGGCAGGCGCTCTTATTTGATATTAAGGTGCATCAAGAAATTAAATCAAACCATTGATTTAGTAGTTGCCCATAACCCGCAATCGTTCTATCCTGCATTAGTTGCCTCTAAAAAATTCAATGCTAAGCTAGGTATAGACATAGAGGACTATCATCCTGGTGAAACCAATAATAAATCATTGTCGGACAAAGTACTACTTCTATTAAAGCACACATTGCCACATGCGTATTATATTTCATATGCTTCACCTTGCTTTTATGATATTATAAATCAGAAAATTTCACTGAATACGCCAAAACAAATTATACTATTGAATGGATTTCCATCTACAGATTTTACTCTTAAGAACTCTGATACTACTAAACTTAGGTTAGTATGGTTTTCCCAGCATATTAATGGTGGCCGAGGTTTAGAACCTTTGCTAGATGCAATATCAGATTTCAGTGATCAAGTGGAGCTTCATCTAATAGGCCAAATTAATCGAACATTTGACAGGAATTTCATAAAAGGGAAAAAAGGTATTCATATTCATACTCCGAAATCTCAGTCAGAACTTCATCAATTTTTGTGTGCTTTTGATATTGGGGTAGCCTGTGATGTTCCATTAAACATTAACCGAGATTTAGCCTTAACCAATAAGCTTATTGTTTATGCCCAAGCAGGACTATTTATATTAGCAACTCATACAAAAGCACAAGATAAATTTTTGGAAGAATCTGAATTGGAATATGTTCAAGTCAATCCTGATTTAGAATCCTATAAAAATGTCATTTCTAGATTAATTGTTCAGAAAGAAGATATCAAAAATTCACAGATCATTCGATTTAATGCTGGAATGAAATATGCATGGGAGATAATCTCTACTCCTTTAACCCAAACTTTCATTAACTGATTTTAATTTATTAAAAAGGTTATCATCATCTCCC
>CANJKA010000173.1 GCA_947474675.1 Flavobacteriales bacterium | reverse complement strand
ATTATACTATTATTTATTTCGTCTTTTTTACTATTCACTTCTTGTAACAAAGTAAAACGAGCTTCTAAACTTTTAATGAAAGGGGAAACATGGAATGTTCAATCTGTTACAATTGATGGAACTGAAATTTCCACAAAAGGAAGTTGGACGATTAGTCAAGGAGTTGATATTTATGCTGGTGTTCCTGAAGCAATTTGGAAAACGGATGATACAAACTCTGCTGTTTTTGAATGGCAATTTCATGAAAAAGCCAATAAATTTCAACTCAACTACAAACAAATTTGTGAAGAATGTGATGGAGAAATGATGGATGAAATGGATTATTTAACCTCTGATTTAACTGGTTCTTATTCGGTTGAAAAACACAAAAGAAAAAAGATGATTTTTAAATGTACTTCAACGATTGGATACACTAACAAAGAAGTGATTATCACCATCGAGAGACAGTAAATTTACAATACCTTATAACAGAAACGCACACTAGAATAATCTTTTGTGCGTTTTTTTATTCAAATATGTCAAAAGAAATATAAATCGAAACGAACTATCCCAACTTTTTACCTATCTTCAAGTAAAATTAAAGAAAAGATGCAAAAAAGATGGTTGGTGAAAACACCTGATGATAACTCAATAGTAGAAGAATTTCGTTCAACATTGAAAATTGATAGAGTTGTTTCTCAGCTGTTATTGCAACGTGAAATTAAATCGTTTGATGAAGCACAAGCTTTTTTTCGTCCTGATATTTCCGGAATACATGATCCTTTCTTGATGAAAGATATGGATCGAGCAGTAGACCGAATTAATTTGGCAATTTCTAACAATGAAAAAATATTGCTTTTTGGCGATTACGATGTTGATGGTACTACAGCCGTTGCTTTGATGTATTCTTTTCTTATTAAAAAATATAAAAATCTCGATTTCTATATTCCTGATCGCTACATAGAAGGATATGGAGTCAGTTTATTAGGAATGGATTACGCGAAAGAAAATGGGTTTACATTGGTTATTTCGTTGGATTGTGGAATTAAATCGAACGATAAAGTTCAATATGCGAAAGAAAGAGGAATCGATTTTATCGTCTGTGATCACCATAATCCAGGAGATGAATTACCGGATGGAATTGTTTTAGATCCTAAAAGAAATGATTGTCTTTATCCGTATAAAGAACTTTCTGGATGTGGTGTTGGTTTTAAATTGCTTCAGGGTCTTTGTGAAAAGAATAACTGGAACAAAGATGAATTATTCGAGTATCTTGATTTAGTAGCGGTTAGTATTGGTGCCGATATTGTTCCTATTACAGGAGAAAATAGAATTTTATGTTACCACGGAATGCTTCGATTGAATGCTAGACCAAGATTGGCTTTTCGTGAATTGTTATTGCTTGCAAAACGTCAATTTCCGGTTACTTTGACTGATGTTGTTTTTACCATAGCTCCGAGAATAAATGCGGCTGGAAGACTCCGTTCAGGTAGATATTCAGTTGAATTAATGATTTCAGAAGAATATGATTTGGTAAATAAGATTGCCAATGAAATCAATAATGACAACTTAGAACGTCGTGTTTTAGACCAACAAATTACTTTCGAAGCCTTGGAACAAATTGAAAAGGATGAAACGTTTAAAAATAAAAAGTCAACGGTTGTTTTTCAGAATGATTGGCACAAAGGGGTTGTCGGAATTGTGGCTTCACGTTTAATTGAAAAGCATTTTCGTCCAACTATTGTATTGACTGAATCAAATGGTGTTCTTACTGGATCGGCTAGAACTGTAAATGATTTCGATATTCATGAAGCGTTAATTAAATGTGAGGATCTTCTCCAACAATTTGGGGGACATAAACATGCGGCTGGAATGTCATTAAGTCCGGAGAATTTAGTGAAATTTCAAGAACGTTTCGAAAAAGTAGTGGCCGAAACAATTGCCAATGAAGATTTATCTCCTGAAGAAAATGTAGATATCGAAATTTCATTTGACGAGATTTTCACAAAGGAAGAAAACCGAATGAAAATTCCTCGTTTGAAAAGAATCTTAAATCAATTAGAACCTCACGGACCTGGAAATATGAAGCCTGTTTTTATGTCACGAAATGTTTTTAGTACAGATGTTCGTTTGTTAAAAGAAGAACATTTGAAAATATCCATGACACAACCCAATAGCGATATCGTATTAGAAGGAATAGGATTTAAAATGGCTGATAAAATGGATTTGGTTGCCTCTGGTGTTCCGTTTGATGTTTTGTATACGCTGGAAACAAACGTTTGGAAAGAAAGAGAAACGTTGCAATTAAATATCAAGGATATTCGAGCAATCTAACGGTTAAGGTTACTGTATCAAGGGATTATTTAATTCACACTTCGAGATAAAATGAAATTTAAAAGAATATTTATCCAATCGTTAACATTTCCTACTTTTTAGCATCGCCCTAAAAAGTAGGCAAAAAGGTCTAGCACTTAACAAATTGAATTACCCTTTACGATTAATAAAATGAAATTTCAAAAACTCATCCCGAAGAAAAAATCGGGATTCAAACAGTTCGAAATTCTTTCATTTTTTTAATCTAAGGGACCCAATTGAATTTATTAGGCGCGAAATTATACTTCGGAATTCAGATTTTATCAACTCAATAAAAATCATCAAAATAAACTTAAACACCTCTAAATAATTTTAACCCATAAATTTGAATGGCATTAATTCTTCGAAAAAGCTTATTTTTGCTACAATATATAATAATAAGGTGTCCGAAAAATCAGAAGAAATAGCGCTTAAGATAAAATCTCTTCCTTCAAGTCCTGGAGTATATCAATATTTTGATCATACTGGGACAATTATTTATGTGGGAAAAGCAAAAAATCTTAAAAATCGCGTTTCATCTTATTTTAATAAAAATCAAGAGAACGGAAAAACAATTATGCTCGTAAAGCGAATTGTTGACATTCAATATATAGTTGTTGAGACAGAAAACGATGCTTTATTATTAGAAAATAATTTAATTAAAAAGTACCAACCTAAATACAATATTCAATTAAAGGATGATAAAACGTATCCTTGGATTTGTATAAAAAAGGAACCATTCCCTCGGATTTTTTCTACGCGAAGAATGGTACGAGATGGTTCTCAATATTTTGGGCCTTATACCAATGTGAAGGTTTTAAATACACTGTTGATTTTATTAAAAGAATTGTTTCCGATTCGAAATTGCACATTTGATTTATCTCCAAAAAACATTGAGCAAAAGAAATTTAAAGTTTGTTTAGAATATCATATTGGAAATTGTAAAGGTCCATGTGAAGGAAAAGAAACGAGTTCAGAATACGATAATTACATTACTCAAATAGGTCATATCGCTAAAGGAAATTTAGGTCCCGTTATTTCTGTTTTGAAAACAAATATGCTTTATTATTCAGATAAATTTGAATTCGAACAAGCACAAGAAGTAAAAGAAAAAATTGCTACTTTAGAACGCTATAAATCGAAATCAACGATTGTTTCTCCAACGATTCACCAAGTAGATGTTTTGACATTATTGGAAGATGAGAAATCATTTTTTGTTAATTATTTAGTGATTAGTAATGGTTCAATAATTCATGGTTATACAACAGAAATCAAGAAAAAGCTAGATGAAGTTGAAGAAGATATTATAGGTTTTGTTTTGCCAGAATTCAGAGAACGCTTTTCAAGTGAATCAAAAGAAGTTATTTTAGCAAATCCAATTAAATTGAAGTTAGAAGGAATAGATTTCTTTGTCCCTCAGCGAGGAGATAAAAAAAGCTTAATAGATCTTTCCATTAGAAATACAACTTATTATAAAATTGAAAAACTGAAACAAGAAAAACTGGTAAATCCAGAACGTCATTCAGAAAGAATTTTAGAACAGTTAAAAAAAGATTTCCGATTATCTGAATTACCGATACACATGGAATGTTTTGATAATTCTAATATTCAAGGTACAAACCCAGTTTCAGCATGTGTTGTATTTAAAAATGCCAAGCCAGCAAAAAAAGATTACCGTCATTTCAATGTGAAAACAGTTGTAGGACCAGACGATTTTGCGACCATGGAAGAAGTCGTTTATCGCCGTTATAAACGGATGCTTGACGAAAATGAAACCTTGCCCCAATTAATTATAATCGATGGTGGAAAAGGCCAATTAAGTTCCGCTTTAAAAGCCTTAGAAAAACTAGATTTAAGAGGGAAAGTTGCAATTGTTGGGATTGCAAAAAGATTGGAAGAAATATTTTTTCCAGGAGATAGTTTGCCTATCTATTTGGATAAACGAACTGAAAGCTTGAAAGTTATTCAATTTATGAGAAATGAGGCCCATAGATTTGGAATTACTCACCATAGAAACCAGAGAAGTAAGTCAGCTTTAGTTTCTGAATTATTACAAGTGGAAGGAGTTGGACCAAAAACCCAACAAGATTTGATGAAAGCCTTTAAAACGGTAAGTAAAATAAAAGAAACTTCATTTGAAGAGTTAGAAAAAGTAATTGGTAAATCGAAAGCTAAAATTGTTTGGGATTATTTTAATTAGAGGTTAGACCGCTATCGCTCCTAGACATTAGATCGCTTCGCTCTTAGACTGATGAGCTGGGTAGTTTATTTCCTTACAGATCCTAAAAGCGATAGCGATCTATATCTAACATCTAATCTACTCTTTCAACAATTCATTCTTTGTAAACTCTTTAAAACATCCTAAATCAAAGAAATAAAGGTTTTAAATTTGCAAAATGAAATTGTATATACTTATTTGCTGTATTTGTCTTTCATTTACTTCTTTTTCCCAGAGTAAGAAAGTCACGATTGTTTTAGATGCTGGTCATGGTGGTTATGATACTGGATTTTTATCCGACAATAAAAAACACTTAACAGAAAAGGAATTAAATCTAATTATCACCAATAAAGTTGGTTCATATATTAGTCAATACCTAACAAATATTGAAATTATTTACACGAGAAACGACGATACTTTTGTAAGTTTGGATGACAGAGTCTTAAAAGCAAATTCTAAAAAAGCCGATTATTTTATCAGTATTCATTGTAATGCAACAGAACGAAAAACAGTTCATGGAACTGAATCTCATGTTCACACGATGGATTCAAAAAAATCTGTAGAAATAGCCAGTATAATGGAAAAAGAATTTTCCGGAAAAGCAGGTAGACATTCAAGAGGTGTAAAAGATACGGATGATAGAGAACATTCTCTTCAAGTTTTAAAATACACGAATATGGCTGGTGTTTTGTTAGAGTGCGGTTTTTTAAGCAACGAAAAGGAGGCTAATTATTTAAATACTTCTGAAGGACAAGATATATTAGCGTCGGCAATTTATCGAGGAATTAGAACATTTTTACAAAAAGAATACCCTTCTATTGCTTTTTTAAAGGGCACTTCAACAAACTCAACAAAATCATCCGCTGATGTAAAAGAAAAAGAGACAACTACAAAATCAACTTCAACAACTGCAGTTATCAATAAAAAAGTAACTCAGGAAAAGACTATTTCATCGAAAAAAAATGTTTCAGGTAATTTCAGTATTCAAATAATGTCATCTAAAGAACCATTAGATATAACTGACGAAGCATTTAAAAAAATTGGATCAAAGGTTATTCGCCAAAAAGTGATTACAACAAGTGATTTCAAATACCGTTATTTAGTAGGAAACTTCGAAAATAAAGAAGATGGAGCAGAAATCTTAAAGAAAGTGCAAGCCAACGGGTTTAAAGATGCGATCATTATTCAAACAGAATAACTAGAATTCGTTTATTACAACTTAGATTTATTGACCCATAATAAAAGGAATTTTCCTATTATTCATTAATGCTTTTCATTTGGCAAAAAAATGATTTTTACCTTTTAACCTAATTCTAAACCTATTGTCAAACAAATTAATTTTAATTACTTCAGATTAGTATATTTGTTTTAATTATTAATTTAAAACTAAACTATTATGATGCATTGCCCTGTAATTATTATTAGCCTTTCACTTTCTTTACTAGTTCTTTTAGCTGGTTTATTTTTATTAGCTTATGCTAAAAAAGAAGGTTTAGGAAAAATGACTAAAATAGCTTCTTTTGCTGCTATAACTTTTGGAACACTTTGTTTCGTAGGAGGTTTAATTGCTTCATGTGGATCATGTGGAGAAGGTAAATGCGAAAAAGGAGGAATGAAATGCACAAAAGAAGTTCGTATTGAATGTCACGAAGGAATGTCAAAAGGTAGTGCTCATTGTGAAAAAAATGCTTCAGAAAAATGTTGTAAAGAAGGAATGGCTGGAGACGCTGCTCATTGTGAAATGAACGCTTCAGAAAAATGTTGCAAAGAAGGTAAAGGTGAGTGTCCTGAATCTAAATGTGAAAAAGGAATGGAAGCTGAACATTGCAAAAAAGATGGAAAAGATTGTTGCAAAGAAGCAATTCAAAAATGCAACAAAGAAGAAGCTACAAAAAAATAATACCCCTACTACTATACTATAAAAAGGGCTTGTTTCACAATGAAACAAGCCCTTTTTAAACTTACCTAACATATATTAAAATCACTTATTTATACTTATTTTTTGAATTGCTGGCTCTTGGTTACCCGATTTAATAAACAAAGTGTACATTCCAGCACTTAATTCTTTTGATGAGATATCTATTGTATTTGAACCTGTTGTTAAATCTGATTTTTCTACCGAATAAACCAATTGACCCATTGAATTGTAAATTTCAAAAGTCGAAGTATTTCCTTCTAATAAGGTAAAATTTACCTTGAAACTTTCATTACAGGGATTGGGATAAACTGAATTTCAAATTTTAAAAACTGAGGATTAGTATTTATTTTCTCAACTTTTTAACTATCTTCAACAGAACAAACAATTTTTAATACCCAATAAAATTCAATCATGTTAGAAAAAGTAAACCTCGAAAAAGTATTATTTTTAGATATAGAAACTGCTCCTCAAACGTATAAATACGAAGATTTAGACGATTCGAAGAAACATTTGTTTGAGTCGAAAACTCGTTTCATGCACAACGACGAGAAATCGTATGAAATGATTTATGGGGAAAGATCGAGTATTTACGCTGAATTTGGAAAAATCATTTGTATTTCGGTTGGATTTGTTCACACAACTTCTGCTGGAGACAAACAGATTCGCTTAAAATCTTATTACCACGATGACGAAGAAACATTGCTAAAACAATTCATCAAATTATTAGACGATCGATACAATACACCTTATCATATTTTGTGTGGTCACAACGCCAAAGAATTTGATTTCCCTTATATCTGTCGAAGAATGTTAGTCAATGGTTTGAAATTACCTGTCGCTTTAGATATAGCAGGTAAAAAGCCTTGGGAAATCCCTCATCTAGACACGATGGAATTATGGAAATTTGGTGACTTTAAATCATACACTTCTTTGCCACTACTTTGCAATATTTTCAACATTCCAACACCAAAAGATGATATCTCAGGAGCTGATGTTGCACGCGTTTATTACGAAGAAAATGATTTAGAAAGAATCAAGATCTATTGTGAAAAAGATGTAGTGGCCTTGATTCAAGTGTTTATGAAAATGAAAGGGGATGCGTTGGTTCATGAAGACGAGATTCATTAT
>CANJKA010000172.1 GCA_947474675.1 Flavobacteriales bacterium | reverse complement strand
TTGTAACATCTCAACAGATTCACGTTTAAAACTTTTAGAAGTCCTCTCCATTGGCTCTCTGAAGTCCGTTAATTTTACTAGATTAAACGCAAGTCAATATGTATAAGTTTTTAGTGGTTATTTTTCTATGTGTATCTGCACAAATTTTCGGACAAAGTTCTGATAAATATAACAGTGAATATGCAACATTTTATAGAGCAGAAGAGCTTTTTGCAAAGAAACAATACGGAGCTGCTCGCTTTGAATTCCGAACTTTTATCAATCAATTTAATAAAAAGGAAGACCCTCTTTATCAAAAGGCATTGTATTATGAAGGACTTTCAGCATTGGAATTATTTAACAATGATGCTGTTGCATTATTGATTTCTTTTAATCAAAATTACCCTGAAAGCGTTTTTAAAAATGCTGTGTATTTCCGTTTAGGCCAGTTTTATTACCAGAAAAAAGAGTACGCAGAAGCTTTGATTTGGTTAAATCAATTAAAAGCACATGATGTTGAAAAGGAAGATGTCCAGGAATATTATTTCAAATTAGGATATTCAAATTTCCAAGAATTAAAATTTGAAGAAGCCAAGAAAGCATTTTTTGAAATTAAAGATGGAGAATCTCAATATTCCGCTCCTGCTTTGTACTATTACTCTCATATAGCCTACCAAAATAAAATGTACCAAGTTGCTTTGGATGGATTATTAAAGCTACAAACAAACGAACGTTTTTCAAAAGTAGTACCCTATTATATTGTTCAGATTTACCATTTACAAGGTCGATATGATGAGGTGGTAAAATTTGCTCCAAGTGCTTTAGATACAAGTAATTTAGTCAATTCTAATGATATGAATCATTTAGTGGGAGATGCTTATTATCGTTTAAAAAAATACGACGAAGCAGTTCCATATTTGTTAGAATACAATAAAAAAACAAAAACTACACGTTCTGATGATTACGAATTAGGTTTTTCATACTTCAAAGCTGGGATGTATCCAGAAGGAATAAGAATGCTAGATAAAGTAACGACTATTAAGGACAGTTTGGGTCAAGTTTCCTATTATCATATTGGAGAATCTTATCTAAAGCAAAATAAGTTATCACCTGCAAGAGCGGCATTTGAAGAAGCTTCTAAAATAAAGGTAGATTTAAAAGTTCAAGAAGATGCACTTTACAATTATGCAATTTTGTCTTATAAATTAGATGCGAATCCATACGATGAAGCAGTTGAAGCGCTACAGTTTTATTTGAAACAATATCCAAATTCGACAAGAAAGGATGATGTATACCAGTATTTGGTAAGCGTTTATACTACAACTAATAACTATTCAAAAGCGTTACAATCGTTAGATAATATTCCAAATAAAAACTTACGTTTAAAATCAGCTTATCAATTAGTTGCCTATAACAGAGGAGTAGAGTTGTATTTGAAAAATGAATTTGCCAATTCAATTCTGGCATTTGATAAGGTAGAAGTTTACCCAATTGACCCTGTTATTTCAGGAAAAGCAAAATTTTGGTCATCTGATTGTCACTTTAAATTAAATAAATATGAAAAGGCCATTCAGGGATATAGAGCATTTTTAGCACTTCCTAATACGCTTTCTCCATTGCTTAAAAATGATGCTTACTACAATATTGGGTATGCTTATTTTGCAAAACATGATACTTTATTAGGAGTTGAATCATTTAGAATCTACACACAACAAAATAATTTACGCGACACAAAACAACTAGCGGATGCCTTTATGAGAATTGCAGATGGGTCCTTTGCTACTCGTCAAAATGAAAACGCGATTAAATATTATTTAGAAGCAATTAAATTAAAAGTTGGTAACGAGGATAGAGCATTATTTTATTTAGCAAAAGCATACTCTGTTACAGAAAGTAAACCTGTTAATCAAATTGAATGTTTACAAAATCTCGTGAATAATTATCCTAATTCAAAATTTATTTTAGAAGCAATAGAATCATTGGCTGTAACCTATAAAGGAGATGGACAGTATGATAAAGCAAAACGATATTTTGAACAAATAATAGCAGATTACCCTACCAATATATTAGTTGTTGAAGCCAAAATAGCAATTGCAGACATCTATTTTAAAAAGAAAGATTTTGTTAAAGCAGAACTTTCTTACAAACAACTTTTAATTGAAAATGGTTCAGAAGAAGTCGTATGTAAAGAATGTGCACTTGGTTTAATTGCAATTTATGCAGCTCAAAATCAACCTGAAAAAGTAATAGAAGTGAATTCACAATATCCGTGTGCAGGCTTATCTAAAAACCAAGAAGAAGATCTTTTTTACAATCCTGCTAAATTATGTTACGATGATACATTAAAATCGATAACAAATACAATTGAACTTTTTGAAAAATATTTGGCCAAATATCCAGCTGGAATTAATTCAAATGACGCACGTTTTTATTTAGCGAATTGTTATATCAAAACCAAAAACATTGAGAAAGCGATTCCATTGTATATTAAAACTTTAGAAGAGCCTAATGACCTTTTCACTATACCAGCAGCTCAGCAAGTTTCTAAATATTTATTTAACAATGATAAATATGCTGAAGCAATTCCTTACTATATCCGTTTAGAAGAATTCAGTAAAACACCTGGAATTATAAATAATTCAAGAATCGGATTAATGAGAAGTTACTATCTGACAGAAAATTGGGAAAATTCTGTTAAATATTCAAAACTAATTCTCTCTAATTCTAACAACGATCCAAAAATTCAATTGGAAGCGACCCATTTAAATGCAGTAGCAAATATTAATTTGAAAAATTATACAGATGCTAAAATTTCTTTAGAATGGTTAACTAAAAATACAACCACAGTTCTTGGAGCTGAAGCTAAATATTTATTGGCAGAAATGTATTTTGAATTGAAAGAATACGAAAAATCTGATTCTGAAATCAAAGCATTAATCAAAATGAAGCCTTCATATTTTTATTGGGTTGCAAAAGGATTAATTCTACAAACGAACATTTTGATGATCAAAGATGATCTGTTCAATGCAGAAGAAACAATTAATTCTGTTATTGAACATTATCCAAATAAAACAGATGGAATTATTGATGAAGCAACAGCTGTTTGGAACGAATTGATGCAATTGAAAAATGTTGAAAAAGAAATTCCTGTAAAAAGTCCGTCAGAAATAGAAGTAATTGAAGAGAAACAATGAGAAAAAAAAATAGATTATTCGCATTACCCTTATTGAGTTTTCTTGTTTTAACACAAGTTTTAGTAGCTCAAACTCAAGAAGAAGAAATAATTATCAAATATATTAATCAAAGATATGTTGAGCCTGCGCAAAGGCCAGATAAAAATCCGAGTGTAATTGATACAGTTTTAACAAATAATTTGACAAATTATCCATTGCTTGTATTGCAACAAAAAACAAGTATTCAATTAGAAAAAATTGAACCAGCTACGGTTAAAATGGAACCAAAACTTCCTCAATTGTATCATTCGTATGCCAAAATTGGAGTAGGAAGTACTTTAATGCCATTGGGTGAAATTTACTTTGACGGAACGCGTTCGAGAAAATATATTTACGGAGCACATTTGAAACATTTAAGTTCGTATGGAAAAATTTCAGGATATGCTCCTGCTCAGTTTGATCGCAATTCATTAAATATTTTTGGTGGAATTAATGAGCGGAAATATTCATTAATAGGAGATTTACATTACAACAATAATGGATTCCATTATTATGGAATTCAAAATGAATTGTTAAATCGTGATAGTATCGCTCAACGTTTTAGTGATGCAGGAGGTACAGTTACATTTGATTCTCATGCAAAAGACAGTGCTTCTTTTAATTATAAAATTGGATTGACCTATAATAATTTCCAATCCATGAAACCGCTTGTAGATAGTTTAGCTTTATGGAGAGCACAAGAAAATTATGTGGCTTTGAATACGACAGCAAATTACAAATTTGGAAAAGAAATATTTTCTACAGATTTAAATGTTCGTTACAATGGCTATAAATATGGTATTGCTGATACAAGTATTTCTCTTATTGATACGGGAATTGTAAGGAATAATACGGTAATCAATTTAGCACCATCGATAACTACTTTTGCTAAAAACAATCGTTTTAAAGCTAAAATTGGTCTAGATTTAACGGTAGATGTGAATCAAGTTAGTAAGGTGTATATTTATCCGAATGCGGAAGTAAAATATTCTTTATTCAACGACATGTTCATTCCTTACTTAGGAGTTAAAGGAGGAATGAAACAAAATACGTATAAATCATTGACAGCTCAAAATGAATTTTTATTAACGAATGTTGTCATGAGAAATGAAAACAAAGTTGCTGATGTTTATTTTGGTATTAAAGGAACATTGTCAAAAAGAATCAGTTTTAATGCAAGTGCTAGTTTTGCATATGTGAAAGACAAAGCATTATTTGTAACAGATACGCTTTATTCATTAGGAAATAAATTCAACATTATTTACGACACATTAAGTATCACAACTATTGAAGGATCAATTTCTTATCAGTTAGTTGAGAAGTTAAAAATCGATGCGATTGGCCGTTATTATTCATATGCACTGAATAACAATTCATATGCTTGGAATTTACCACAATTTCAAATCATCACGAGAGGAAGTTATAATTTATATGATAAATTTTTGGTCAATTTAGATGTGAATCTTGAAGGTGGAAGAAAAGCATTGGTTTATAAAGCAGGAGAAGATGTTACGTTAGAAGATAATCAATTTGCTAAAACATTAGGGTTTATTACGGATATAAATTTAGGTCTTGAATATAGATATAACAGCCGTGTATCAGCCTTTTTACAATGTAATAACTTAGCAGGCCAACGTTACAAAAGATGGTATAATACACCTGTTCAAGGATTTCAAGTAATGGGTGGGGTGACGTTTAGATTTTAAAAATTCACGTTGGGACGGATTGCAATCCGTCCCAACGTGAATTTATCTAAAATAAAATCCCTATTTCTCTTACATATAACCTTATAATTTTATAACTTTACGGTCTATTATTGAGCTTAAAATAGATATGGATAAAGTAACATACGTAGGGAATGCAGATGTCACAGCGATTGATCATTTGTACAAATCATATCAACAAGACCCGGAGAGTGTAGATATCGGCTGGAAGAAATTCTTCGAAGGCTTTGATTTTGCGCGAACTAACTATGAGGATGGTGGTGAAATTCCTGAAAATTTTCAGAAAGAATTCAAGGTTTTAAATCTAATAAACGGATATAGAACGCGTGGACATTTGTTTACACATACAAATCCTGTTCGTGAAAGAAGACAATATTCTCCCACTTTAGCCATTGAAAATTTCGGTCTTGAAACAGCAGATTTAACAACTGTTTTTCAAGCAGGAGAAGAAACGGGTATTGGAGCAGCCACTTTGCAAGATATTATTACTCATTTAGAAGCGACGTATTGTGAGTCAATCGGAATTGAGTTTACATTCATTCGTGCTCCTGAAAGAGTTGAATGGTTAAAACATAAAGTTGAATTAAAAAACCGTCCCGTTTTCGATGCGAATCGTAAAATGGAGATTTATAAAAAATTAAATCAAGCGACTAACTTCGAAGCATATCTTGGGAAAAAATTCGTTGGGCAAAAACGTTTTTCTATTGAAGGGGGTGAAGCGTTAATTCCAGCATTGGATACATTAATTTCGAAAGGTTCAGATCTTGGAATTGAGTATTTCGTGATGGGAATGGCACACCGTGGTCGTTTAAATACATTGATAAATATTTTTGAAAAACGTCCGAAAGATATTTTTTCTGAATTTGAAGGAAAAGAATTCGAAATCGATCATGCGTTTGATGGAGATGTGAAATACCATCAAGGATATACTTCAGAAGTAAAATTAAAAAATGGTAAAACAGTTGGTTTGACTTTGTCACCAAATCCTTCTCACTTAGAAGCTGTTGATCCAGTTGTTCAAGGAATTGCACGTGCAAAAATTGATCATATATTGAAGGATGAAAAGAAAATTTGTCCAGTAATGATTCACGGTGATGCAGCTGTTGCTGGTCAAGGAATCGTTTACGAAGTATTGCAAATGGCTCAATTAGATGCATACCGTGCTGGAGGAACAATACATATTGTTGTCAATAACCAAGTTGGATTTACAACGAATTTTACAGATGGTAGATCTTCTACCTACTGTACAGATGTTGCGAAAACTACTTTATGTCCAGTTTTCCATGTGAATGGTGACGACGTGGAAGCAGTTGTTCAAACAATGGAAATTGCGATGGAATACCGTCAACAATTTAGCAGAGATGTATTTATTGATTTGTTGTGCTATAGAAAATATGGTCACAACGAAGGTGATGAGCCTAAGTTCACGCAACCTAAATTATATGATATAATTAAAAAACACCCGAATCCTAAAAAAATCTATTTTGATCAATTAGAAAAAGAAGGTGTTATTACTTTAGATATTGCTAAGAAATTAGAAGAAGATTTCAATGCACATTTGGATGCTGAATATGAAATTTCTCGTAAAAATGAAAAAGCATTGGTGTACGATTTCTTGAGTAAAACTTGGGAAGGATATAGACACAGTGTGGCATCAGATTTCGATTCATCGATTGACACTGGAGTTGCTAAAAAGCAATTGTTAGAATTAGGAATAAAATTATCAACCCTTCCAGAAGGTAAAAAATATTTCGTAAAAATTTCTAAAATATTTAATGATCGTTTAAACGCTATCAAAGGTGATAAATTGGATTGGGGATCAGCTGAAATGTTGGCGTATGCTTCTTTATTAGTGGAAGGTCACCCAGTTCGTGTTTCTGGTCAAGATGTTGAAAGAGGAACTTTCTCTCACAGACATGCGGTTGTAAAAACAGAAGACACAGAAGAAGAAGTTGTTACATTGAATTTATTGAATGACAAACAAGCTCCATTCTCAGTTTACAACTCATTGTTGTCTGAGTACGGTGTTCTTGGTTTTGAATACGGTTATTCATTGGCTTCTCCAAAAGGTTTAACAATTTGGGAAGCGCAATTTGGTGATTTCTTCAACGGTGCTCAAATCATGATTGACCAATTCATCACAGCTGGTGAAGATAAATGGGATACACAAAGTGGTTTGGTAATGTTGCTTCCTCATGGTTATGAAGGTCAAGGTGCTGAACATTCTAGTGGTAGAATGGAACGTTTCTTAGTGCAATGTGCAGATGATAATATTCAAGTTGTAAATACTTCTACTCCGGCAAATCATTTTCACTTGTTGAGAAGACAAATGAAACGTGAATTCAGAAAACCATTGGTTGTTTTCTCACCAAAACAATTGTTACGTCACCCTGAAGCAGTTTCTTCATTAGATGAAATGGCAAAAGGTGGATTCCAAGAAGTAATTGATGACGCAGCAGCGGTTGTTGGAAATATAGATACGGTTGTTTTCTGTTCAGGTAAATTCTACTATGAAATGAAAGCAAAAGCAAAAGAATTGGAAGTTGAGAATATGGCTTTCGTTCGTGTTGAGCAATTGTATCCTTTACCAAAAATTCAAATTGACGCAATACTTGCTAAATATAAGAACGCTACGAACATTTTATGGGCACAAGAAGAGCCTGCAAACATGGGAGCTTGGACGTATTTCGCAATGGCATTGAGACATTTACCAATTATTGGAGTTTCAAGAAATGCATCAGCTGCATCAGCAGAAGGTTCAT
>CANJKA010000171.1 GCA_947474675.1 Flavobacteriales bacterium | reverse complement strand
TTTGTTCCTTTTTTAAAATAAACTCCGACATCAGTTCCGACAAATAAATGAATTTCATCAAACGAATATTTATTTTGAACAATTGTGTTCACAGGCAAAGGTGGTAAACCAGTTGAAATATTCACCCAAGAAGCTCCGGAAGAAACTGTTGATTGAAATACCTTATTAGCATTATATCCGCTCATTGTCACCCAAACAGTATTTGGATCATCATTCTTAACAGCTATTGCAGTTATTTCACTAGCTGAAACAGGTAAAGTTCCTGTAATTACTTGCCAATTTGTACCACCATTAATTGTTTTCCATATTTTACTTCCTGTAGCAGCGTATATTACGAGCTCATTAGAAGGTGCTATAGCCATCGAAAGTATAGAACTTCCTGTATTAAAAGAAGAAATTTTATCCCATGAATCGCCATAATCGATTGTTTTCCATACCTCATTATATCCAGCATATAATATTTCTGGATGATTTGGGTTAATAATATAAGGCGTTACCCAAGCACCTGAACCCGCATCTTCTGGCTGAATTTCAGAGGAATTTGCCCAATGATCTGTAGTTCTAGAAATTTGACCATTTACATAGGTTCCATATTGGATATTTACATTTGAATAATCAATTAGGCATTCCATTCCATCTCCACCTTTTACATCAGACCAAGTGCCGCTTGACAAAAGTTTTGTTCCGTTATCTTGCAACCCAGTAATTGTTTCATCTTTCACCGATTGAGACACTCCTAATTTATACATCTGTCCAATTGAAATTCCATTTGTTTTATTTTTCCATGACATTGCATTTGTCGTAGATAAATAAATACCTCCATCATTTCCTTCAAATAAATCTCCATTACTTCTATATCCATGAAAATGCTTGTCAGCGTGAACAGCTATAGCATTATCTCCTGACCAATGACTAGCAAGAATCCAACTTACTCCTCCATCAATTGATCTCCAAGCATTAACACCACCAATCACAAGTTTATTTGCATCTAAAGGTGATGCAGCCATTGTTAAAGTATAATCTGCTTGTCCATCAACACCGGCCCCAATAGATGAATAACCCAATAAATTTGAAACTGCCCCGTTAAATAAGAGAGAATAAGTTAACCCGCTATCAGTAGATTTATAAATCCCTTCTAAACCACTTGAATTAGAAGCTGCAATTGCGTATACCCAAGTCGGCTCATCTATAGATACTGCCAATTCAATTCTTCTACAAGCTCCATTTGAAAAAACATTGTTCCAAGAAACACCACCATCTACTGAATTGAAAATATTTCCATTAGTAGTTGAACCATATAAAACACTAAAATCACCCGGTTTGTATTCTAAATCAATTAGCTGAGTTGGAGTTAAAAGTGTGGACCAAGTTGTTGCTCCATCTACAGTTTTAAAGACCCCATTTGTTGTACTAGCTAACAAAACATCGCTATTTGCTGGATCAATTAATAATTTATAAACAGATTCATGAGCTGATAAAGCAAAAACTAAATCTGTTGAACTCCAAGTTAAACCACCATCTGTAGATTTCAAAACACCAATACTATAATTCAACCAAGCTTGATCTCTATCTCCAGTTGCTATGTATATTGTATTTGAAGTCGCATAATCTGAGGGAATAATCACATCACTGATCAATAATGATTCAATTCCATCCGTCAAACATTCCCAATCTAAACCGTTATTAATTGTTTTCCATAAACCACCACCAGCTGAACCAACCCAATACGTATTTAAATCAGTTGGGTGAAAAGCGATTGCATTTATTCTTCCGATTCCTGCATAACCTCCTCCAGTACTATCAGCAATTGTAGGTTTCCAATTCGCAACACTTGTTGATTTTTGCTGTGGGTGAGTCGTTAAAAATTCAGCATAAACCTGACTAGCCGTTTTATTTGGGAAAGCACCTGTTGTAGGATTAATCTGACTTCTCATTTGATATTCCCATCTTTTGAAACGTTTCCATCCAATCGCTTTTGTTTTTACTCCGTTTACTAAATAATAACCATTAACAACATTAAAAGGAGCCCAATAAGAGTAAAATGCATTTTGGTAATCGAAATAGGTTAATTCTGATTTTGATTTATTTTGAGGTAAATTTTTAATCCAATCTTGCGTAAAACTGATTGATGAAATAAATAAAATAATAAATAAGATTTTATATTTAATCATTTGTAAGACTTTAAAATAGTTTGTAAAACATAGCGAACTGTAATATTAATCAATACTATTAATATTAGCAAAAAAAGAGATTAAAAACAGATAGACTTTATAGTAAAGTGTATATTCTATTTATTGAAAAAATGGAGGAAGTTTATTTAGCTTATTTTATGATTTCGATTTTTTTAACAAAGATTCAAAAATGATTTAAGCTTAATCAATTTTAAAATCTTCAGTTGGCTCAACTCTATTATACTTCTCTTCAATTAAGCTAATACAAAACTCATAAAAAAGCTTGTTCTTCTTATAAAGCACTCCATCAAAGCTAATCAGTTTTTTATCACTAAAAGCTAAAACAGATTTTTCATTTCCTTTATAAATTTCAACGATAAAAAATACAGGAATTCTTTTGGTTGAATCTTTGAAAACTAATGTTGAAAAATAGGTATCAATTAGAGTAAGAGTGTCAATATTTGTGATTTTGATAGGATCTTCTTCTTTAGGATATTTCAACAATGAATAATCATGAGGATCTTCTCCCATATAAAAACTAAAAGAACTACTGTAAATCAACACACAATCGACTTTAGATTGTGCGGAAATTGTAGTACTCATTAGTAAGAAGAAGATACTTATAAATTTCATCTATGTATTCTTTTGTAATTCTTAGATTTTACAGGAGTAAACCTAAACATTCTAAACTCAAAATGAAAGAAAATATTTTATTTTACTAAAAAAAGGCATCGACCTTTAATTATTTGCACATTCATTTTGATAGTCAATATGTTTCCATTGTAACCAATATTCTTGTAATCCTTCTTTTGTCTTTTTTAAATCGCTAATATATAAATCATCCCCAACCATTACTAATTTTCCTCTTTCCTCAAATCCTGCTTTTCTTTTTTCAATATCTGGAGCATGCCCCCAACCACCGCAATGATCAAAAGCCGTCGTTGCATCACATTTATTTTGAACTCTAATTAATGGAATTGAAAGTTCATAAACAACATAATTATCACCATCGTTCATTCCTCTGGTTGTCATAACTATATTATCAAAATCTACTTTTGAAAATTTCCCTTCTGAATAAAGTTTTTTTAATTGATTTCCAACCACCTTACTCATTACATTCGAATACTGATGACCAATATCTCCATGTTCTTTATCAAACTCTGGACCTTTATAAATTCCAAAACATAGTGAATCAGTTTGCAAGATGCTATCTGAAATTTCTTTCATCGGTTTTTTAATTTCCACCTTCTTTTTATCCACGTCAATAGCACAGGATATTAGAACAATAAAAATAGAAAATAGAAATAGTAACCTCATCTTGAAAACAAATATAACCTTTAAACGTTTTTCTAAATGAAAGTTACTGATTTTTTTTTAATTTATTTAATTTTATAATTCGAGGTTAAAATTATTTAAAGGTGATAGTTTGTGAAAATAATTTATTATAATTAACTTAGTAGTCACAACTATTATTTACATCTTGAAATATTTATGTAATAGTAGTTATAAAGCCCTGAAAGGGTTTAATATGTTAGCGATGGACAATGTCCATCGAAATTAATTAACAAATAGAAAAAGACCTGAAAGGGCGAAATAGTAACATGGGACAATCGCTCGTAAAAAATTATATACATATCGTGTTTAGCACCAAACACAGAAAACCTTTAATACATCAACCCGTGGAAATCGAGCTACATAGTTACCTAGGTGGAATCTGTAATAAATTAGGTTGTCAAGTCATCAAAGTAGGTGGTTATACTGACCATATTCATGTTCTTTGTATGCTTTCAAAAAAAATAACATTAATGAAATTACTTGAGGAACTTAAGTCACATTCTTCTCGATGGATAAAAACAAAAGGAGAAGCATATGCAAATTTCTACTAGCAAGATGGTTATGGAGCTTTTTCAGTTAACCCTTCAGAAATTAAAGTCGTAACAAATTATATTGCTAATCAAAAAGAACATCATAGTAAAAAAACTTTTCAGGATGAATATAAAGCCTTTTTAAAAAAATACGAAGTTGAATTCGATGAACGTTATGTTTGGGATTAATATTACGCCCTTTCAGGGCTTTGGAAACTAGGACATTATTAAACATAGGGCTTTTACCCTATGTTTATAGATTACACCCTTTCAGGGTTTTGAATTCAGATAATACCTCATCCAGATTTCTAACAAAATCAATTGCATTCTCTTTTGAAAATCGTAGGACTTTGACCTATGTTTATAAATTACACCCTTTTAGAGTTTTGAATTATAATTCAGATAACACCTCATCCAAATTCCTAACAAAATCATTCGCATTCTCTTTTGAAAAGACCAATGGAGGCTTAATTTTCAACACATTATAAAGCGGACCATCTGTGCTAATTAAAAAACCTCTGTATTTCAACTTCTCAACGACTATGTCAATTTCAGTTATTGCTGGTTCTAATGTAACTCTATCTCTTACTAATTCTGCTCCTACAAACAAACCATGACCACGAACATCTCCAATTATTTCATATTTATCCATCAGTTTTCTCATACCTTCTAATAGAACGTTTCCAACTTCTAGTGCATTATTCTGAAGTTCTTCTTCTTCAATTACATTTAAAACAGACAAACCTGTAGCCATAGAAACTGGATTCCCTCCAAAAGTGTTGAAGTATTCCATTCCATTGTTGAACTTATCGGCAATTTCTTGTGTCGTAACAACCGCCGCTAATGGATGGCCGTTTCCAATTGGTTTGCCTAAAACAACAATATCTGGAAGGCAATCTTGTAATTCAAATCCCCAAAACTTACTTCCTACTCTACCGAAACCAACTTGAACTTCATCTGCAATACAAAGTCCACCTGCAGCTTTTATGTAGCCATAAACTTCATTTAAATAGTTTTTTGGTAAAGGTATTTGTCCGCCTACTCCTAAAAGAGTTTCACAAATAAAGGCTGAGATTCCTTTTCCTTCTTTGGCTAAATCATCTATAATTCGTTTAACATCTGAAGCATATTTTTCCCCCGCTTTGTCATCTGAACTTTTGAACGGTCCACGATACGTATCTGGATTTTGAGCTTTGTGAATGTAAGGCATTTTTCCTGAACCACCTTTTCCATCAAATTTATACGGACTTAATTCTATTGCGACAGTTGATGTTCCATGATATGCATGATCTAACACGACAACGTCTTTTTGTTGTGTAATAAAACGACTAATACGAATCGCTAAATCATTGGCCTCACTTCCTGAATTGGTGAAATAGCAAACAGATAAACTCTCCGGTAAAGTTGCTGTCAATTTCTTCGCATAATCTAAGATATTGTCATTTAAATAACGTGTATTTGTATTCAACTTCGCTAATTGAATTTGCATTTGTTTTACAACAGTTGGATGACAATGACCAACATGACTTACATTGTTCACACAATCAACATAGGTATTTCCTTTGTCATCGTATAAATATTGTAAAGCTGCTTTATCAATTTTTAATTTCTTGTTGTAACTAATACTTAAATTTTTCCCGATGAAATGTTTTCTATCCTTCATCAATTCTTCATAAGTATCCTCTTGATTGATTATTGTTGAAAATCCACATGCTTTTCTAAATGAATCTTCTGCTTTAATCGGATTGATTTTTATCAGTTGATTAATTAAAAACAATGCTGGTTTTTCTGTAATAAAATGATGCTCATTGTCCGTATCTAAAGATGCATTGAAAGCAGATTTCGTCAAACTAATACACAAACGAGCTGCTATCAAATAATAAAGAATATTTACTTCTTTCTCAGTCAAGGGATACTTTTCATGATACCCTTTAATCACTTGATAAGCAATACTTAATGGATCATTAGAATCAAGCATGGCATACGTACAAGCAATCGCTAAATTATTAATCGTTTGAGAATGAACAACATCACCAAAGTCAATTAAACCATTTATTGTATTTTCTCTTGTTAAGACATTGTAATCGTTTATATCATTATGGATAACACTTGATCGTAACGTATGTAAAATCGGTAGCACTTCCATTTCAAACTGAAGTAGGAAATAAGAAACAATTCTTCTGTTTTCGTGTGATTTTATATGGTGTAAATTTCTTCTAGCATCTAAGGTGTTTTTCAAATCCCATTCATAATAACGGTTGGTTGCAGCGTGATTAAAACCTTTCAAATCAGCATCCAATTTCCCTACAAACGAACCTAAATCTTGATTTAATTCAGGTGTTTTATTTTTTTTATCAACCCAGAATTCTCCTTCTAAAAAAGAAAGAATACGAATAAAGCATTTTTGATTATCCTTAGAAATTGTCGTAATCTCTTCAGACTTTTCATTCACTAAATACGACTGAATTTTATATGCATTGTTTTTTGAAATCAAATGTTTTGAAACAGCTATTTGCGCATCTAATAAATGAAAACCATGTTCTTCTGTTGCGACTTTTAAAATGAATTTAGAATCGTTATTCGTTAATAAATAATTCTCTTCATCATAACCGTTTAAAGATTTAATCTCACAATCAAGATTGTAATGATTTCTTGCAATTTCTTGAATTTCTGAATCTGTAAATTTCATAAAAAATAGAATTTAATTTAATTTAATTTTTTAATAACATCAATATATGTGCGGCTGACCAACTGAAATTAATTGCATTCAATCCTTTCCCTGTTGTCGGATGATAATTTTCTCTGATTGGTTGATCTGATAGTATTCCTTCACCATTGATAAAAAGTTTATTGATTAATTCAGTACTCAATGTAGCATTTCCATAATTTTTCATTCCTTCAATTCCGAAATAAAATTGATCCAACCAAACCGGACCTCTCCAATATCCTTTCAACGGATTGAACAATAAATGGTCAGCACAAACAGTTGGAAAAGGAACCAAGGTGTTGAATTTGTTTTCTTTTGCAATCATTTCAATTACTCTATTCGCTTGAGTAGCATCTGCTATGTTTGCCCATAATGGTAGAAATCCTTCAGATGCTTCTGACTTTACTAATTCTCCTTTTATAATTCGATCGTAATAAAAACCATTTTGCTCGTCATAAAAAGTTGAATTTATTTGAACCTTTAATAATTCAGCTGACTTTAATAGTTCCTCAGCCGTTTTTAAATCATTCAAAATCTGAACTATTTCTGCTAAATCTAATTTCTCTTGGTACAAATACGTATTCAAGTCAACCGACTCAATATCAATCGACCAAGCATGTTCATTTGATTGAATCATTTGCCTTTTATCGAACCGAACAGCATTGTCCATTCCACTCTCCCACTTAGCAGCTATCAAAGAACCATCTGTTGAACCGTATTCACATAAGTAATTTTTATCGCAATCTCTGTTTGAATACCACCAATAATGGTACTTCACTAATTTAGGATACATCTCTTGAAGAAAAGTAATGTCTTTCGTTTGTTTGTATAAATTCAAGACAGCCCAAGTAGCTAAAGGAGGTTTTGTGTCTCTCCAATTGTTTTCTTTTTTATCATAATAAATACAGTCGGCAATCATTCCGTATTCGTCTTGATAATCAAACATAC
>CANJKA010000170.1 GCA_947474675.1 Flavobacteriales bacterium | reverse complement strand
GATAGAACTTTAGCATTAAAAGAAATGTACAAAACGATACCTGATGAAGGTGTTTTAACGAAAACAACTCTTTATAGAGATGGAAAATGTATTGATTTTTACAATGCTTTTGCAGCAAATGATCCTGAATCTTCTTTAATGATTTGGAACAGTATTGTTAAACATTGTGAGCCAAATGAACAGCTGGTTATACTTTTGAATACTAGAAAAGATCGACAAGATAGAGCCAAACAATTGATAGAATTAATCGCTACTCAATTGAATACTACCAATGTTGCATTAATAGGAGATTCTGTTGATTTAGTTGTAGACATGGCACTGAATCAAAAAATTAACGGAGAAAAGATTATTGCAATTGGATTGAAACCAACAGAAGAAGTTTTCGATGATTTGTGCAATTTATCCAAATCAAAAACAACAATTATTGGGATTGGTAACATGGGAGCTGGTGGAGCAGAGCTTGCCAAATTTGTAGAAAATAGTAAATTTAAAAACGTATAGTATGGTAGAATTAGCAATTACCTTAGGAATTGTGTTAAGTTTAATTTTTATTGAAGCTTTTGGTATGGCAGCAGGAGGGGTTATAATTCCTGGTTATATAGCATTACAACTAACCGATCTTGATAATATGATTGGGACTTTGGTTATTTCTTTAGCTACCTATTTGATTATTCTTTTAATATCAAAATTTACCTTTTTATTTGGACGAAGACAAATGGTTGTTGCCTTATTAGTTGGGACACTTTTGTCTATTTTATCTCACCATTTTTTAGTCTTTAATACAGAAGAATCAACTGCTGAATTTAGTGCAATCGGTTGGGTTATTCCTGGTTTAATGGCTCATTGGAGTGCAAAACAAGGATATGTTAAAACAATTGCTATGCTTTCAATCACATCCATTATTGTGAGATTAGCTGTCATCCTTTGTTTTAATGGTGCTACATTAATTGAATTATAAATAGAACAACATGGAGAAAATTTCAATTAGGTCAACATTGGTTTTATCAGCATTAGCTATAGTATCAATTGGCTTGTTAATTCTGGTAGAGTCGACAAAAAAAAATGTAAAAGAAGATTGGTTCAATGAAAAAATAGAAGCATCAAAATTATCCAAACAAGCAATGGATTATTTGAAAGCTGTTCACTTTAAAAATGAAATATTCGTAGACAATATTAATGATCCAAACGAAACTGGTTTGATAGGAGAACAGTACACGCCTATTACGACTGGAAGTGGTTCGTTACCAATAAAAATGTCAACTACGAATCCAAATTTTTCAGCAATGGTTGTACAATTATTGAAAGAAGCTGGGTTAAAAGAAGGTGATGAAGTTGCCGTATGTATGACAGGCTCATTCCCAGCTTTAAATATTTCAACGATTGCGGCTTTACAAACTTTAAGAATCACACCAATCATTATATCATCTGTTACAGCATCATCGTGGGGAGCAAATGATCCAAATTATACTTGGTTGGATATGGAACATGAACTATTCAAGAGTAGAATTTTGAAATACAAATCTATTGCTTCTTCGATTGGAGGAAACTCAGATATAGGTAGAGCTTTAAGTCTAGAAGGAAGAGATATGGTTCAAGAGGCAATTACTAGAAATAAAATAAAATTTTTAAATAAAGGATCCTTGCATGGAAATATTAATAGAAGAATAGCTCTTTTTCATGAGAAATCTAAAAAAATAAAAGCTTTTATCAACGTAGGTGGTGGCGTGGCAAGTTTAGGAAGCGATATAAATGGTGAAAAATTTAAAAATGGAGTCAGTCTGAATGTGAAATTAAAAAACTTTGTTGACAAAAAAGGGGTCATGTTTGAAATGGCAAAGGAAGGTTTACCGATCATAAATTTACTTAATCTTGAAAGTTTGATGAAGAAATATGAACTTCCGATGGAACCGATTCCATTGCCTGAAATTGGAAAAGGAAAGTTATTTTATGCTTATAAATACCAAGTATCGATCGTTTCTATATCTCTTTTTATTATGATTGCCTTACTATTAGGAATAATTTATATTGACAAAAAACAACATGCTCTTGGAAATGAGATATTAAAAACAAACAATTAAAATTATGAAAAAATTCTTTATCACTACTTGCATTATTATGATACAATTTATCATTTTATCTCAAGTAAAAACTACAACTGATAATAATACAAAGAAAACATTTACGCCACAAAAAAAAGATTCTGATAAAATTAAACCTACCATATTTGTAGCGACAGTGAAAATATTTTCAGCCAAAAATTATGATTATTATGCTTTATCAGCCAAAAAGAAAACGGTATTAAATGTAAATGGACCTGGAAAAGTTGAAGTATTATTAAGAGTTAGATTAGAAAATGGAATACAAAATAGTGGGTCATATTTTATAAGCTACATGATTGACAATCAAAAAATTCAAACTGTCAAAATAGAAAGTGAAAAAGTATCAAAGAAAACTATTTATAAATCAAAAATAACAGGTATTCCGAGTGAAGCATCAACTATTACAATTGATGTTCCTCCAGGTAAACACAAAATTTCTTTTCTCAAGGATAATAAGACGGAACAAAAAATTCACGCACATTTTTCATTAAAAAAAGAAACTAAGCCAGTTTGGATAGAATGCACTTCACTTACCAAACTCGATACAGTAAAAGTAAAATATCTTGAATTAAAAGGGGAGATTAAAAAATATGTACGAATTTCAAATACTGAAAAACTTATAATTGAAACAAAAGATTCAATACAGTTAAAAATCATAATCAAAGCAGAATTGGATAATACAACACAATCGAACAATCCAATCCATCTAGTGATGAAAGAGAACAATATAATAATAAATACCTATAAAATTGAAGGAAAAAAATCTTCAACAACTGAATATGTTGATGAAAAGAAAATGATTCCTGGAAATTCAAATGTAATATATATTACTGTTCCATCAGGTGAACATTCATACGAGTTTTATATAGAAGACAAAAATAAAACCGCTTTGATTTTAATATATTCAAATAAATTCACAAAAAATAAACTTTAAAAATAAAACTCATGAAAAAAACAACACTATTTAGCATTCTTTTATTTCTTATTGGAATTTTCTCATTTTTATCCTGTAAAAAACAGGAAGGTTATGGTGGAAATGGAGCCATAAAAGGCGTTTTAAAAATGAAATACTATAATTCAGATTTCAGCACATTAAAAAGCGAATCAGTTTTACAAGATACATATATATACATCGTTTTTCAAGATGGTAAAGGATACGGTGATCGAGTAAAAACGAGTTTTGATGGATCTTTTTCCTTTACGCATTTACAAAAAGGAAACTATAAAATTTTTGCCTATTCAAAAGATGTAACTTTAATAAGTTCAAGCGATGTAATTGTTTCAGTAGATGTCAAAATATCAAAAAACAAACAGCTAATAGATGTTGGTGACATAAAAGTTTCAACAAATATTTCTCAAATAGGCAACGGAATTGTTAGAGGAAAAATATTAGCTAACCATCTATCCAGCTTATATTATGCAACCAATGAAAAAGTGTACATTGTTTTTCAAGGAGACCAAACTTATAGTAAATATGTATTTACAGATGATCAAGGAGAATATGAATTTACAAACGTACCAGTAGGAACTCATAAAATTTATGCGTACTCAAAAAATTTACCAACACCTGCATATCCAGCTTATTTTCCTGTTGAAATTAATTTCAATAGTAACAATGATTTAGTGGTACTAGGAGACCTTCAAATAGATAAATAGATATGAAATTATTTTCAAAAAAGCAATTTATTTGCGGTTTATTAATTCTAAATGGTTTGTATTGTAATGCCCAAGATTTGTTACAAGGCAATAAAAATTGGTATAGCACATATTTGTTTTGCAAATTAAATAAACGTTTTTTTTTAGATGATTATTTACTTGTTGGTTTTGACACACAAGGTCATAAATTTTCATTTGTTCAAAATGATTTAGCATTAAATTATAAATTAACATCAAAACTTACAACTTTTGTAGGTGTTGCAAATTATATTTATAAATGGCAACCCACTTATAATGGTGTTTATGATATTCCTGTAAGTCGAATAGGCACAATTTCATTTTTGAGAGCTAGTGTTGGATTCAAATATAAATCCCATTTTTTGAAGAATTTTGAAATGGATCAATCTTTGGCTTTTCAATCGTATTACCCATCATTAGAGAAATATCAATCGAGAATTGCATATAGTAATCAAATTAGTTATGCTCGTAAAAAAACACCTTGGTCACTTTCTCCTTTTGCTCAAGTAGGTTTGTATTATTATTTAAATGGAATACCTTCTATTTATTATGATAATGATGGTCAAATGTCAGGTTATTATTCAGCAGATGGACTTCACAGAATGCGTTTAAAATTTGGTTTAAAAATGAAACCCTTTAAAAACCATAGTAATTTTGGTGTGATATTATATTATTGTGTACAAAAAGAGTTTAATTTTAATAAATTGGGAGGTCATTTATTAAACACTTCTCGTAATTTGCCTATTTCTGAAAAGCAAACAATTGTTTATCCATTCAATAATTATAATATATATGGAGTTCAATTAAATTATATTTTCGGGAAATCAAAGAAAAAATAACCTAAAATTTTAATATTAAATAGAAGGCTTAAGAAATCGTTTCTTAAGCCTTTTATCGTTGTAAGTAATCCACATCTGATAATAAGGATCATCAAATTTGAAATGGATTCGTTGTTAATTTTCTAATTTGAACTGAAAACGTTATCTAAAGATTTGCTTTAGAATCACAACTTAATTTTGAAGCATAAACTTTAAAACTGTAAGAAATGCAAAAAATTAAATTATTACAATTGATTTCAAAAAAAATGTTTCAAAATGGAATCAAAGCAATGAGCATCAGCTTTATTGTGTTATCATTCAACGCAAATTGTCAAAATACTTGGACGCAAAAAACATCGCCATCAACTCCATTTACAGCAAGAAACGCTTGTGCTGGATTCTCAGTTGGTACTAAAGGTTATTTTGGAACTGGTGGTGATTTAGCTGGAACAACATCAGATTGGTATGAGTATGATCCTCAATTGGATTCATGGCTTCAAAAAACAAGTTTTCCTGGAGGGGCACGTCAAGCAATGGTAAGTTTTTCAATTGGATCAAAAGGATACGTTGGTTTAGGTGATGATGGAAATAATGTATTTGCAGATTTTTGGGAATATGATCCATTGACAGATGTTTGGACGCAAAAAGCAAATTTTCCTGGTGTCGCTAGAACAACTGCTGTCGGGTTTTCCAGTGATACAAAAGGATATGTAGGATGTGGTGATGCTTCACCTGGATTAAAAAAAGATTTTTATGAGTATGACCCTGTTAATGATACATGGACTCAGAAAGCAAATTTTGGAGGAACAGCAAGATCAGATGCAAACGGTTTTTTTATTGGAACAAAAGGATATATAGGAGTTGGTGAAGATGCATCAAGTTTTAAACAGGACTTTTGGGAATACGATCCAATATTAAATACTTGGACACAGAAAGCAAATTTCGGTGGTGGTAACAGATCTACAGCTACATCATTCACGCTAAATAACAAAGGATACATTGGAGCAGGAGATAACGGGTCAGCATTGAAAAAGGATTTTTGGGAATGGTCACCAAATACAAATACTTGGATGCTTATCACTTCTTTTCCTGGTACAAGTAGAAGTGATATGATGGCTTTTACGATTGCTGATAAAGCGTATGCTGGAAATGGGAATACATGTGGAGGGTCTTGTTATATTAATGATTGGTATGAATTTTCTTCTCTGACTAATTCAATCCAAAATATTGATAAACAAATAAACTGTAAAGTATTTCCTAGTCCCACTTCAGGAATAATAAATATTCAGTATGAAATAATCCCAAATACTGAATTAACACTTTCTATTTTTGATGTTATAGGTCAAAAATCAATCAATTATGAATTGTCTTCAATTAATAAGAAAAGTACCATTGATTTATCTAATTTAAATAATGGGATTTACTTCTATGAGATATTAAGCGGAAGAGAATCTATTAAAAAAGATAAAATAATAATTTCAAAATAATCTATCTAAAGATTTGCTTTAGATTCATAGAGTACATTTGAAGAATAAACTTAAAAACAATAAAAATGAAAAAAATCACATTAGTATTTATGGCAAGTGCGTTTACATCGGTAATGTTTGCGCAAGAAATGAAAGAAACAGAAGTTCCAGCAGCAGTTAAAACTTCGTTTAGTAAAAAATTTCCAGGGGTAAAAGTAACTGAATGGGAAAAGGAAGGTGAAAACATTGAAGCTAAATTCACAGCAAACAAAATTGAATCTTCAGCCGTTTTTGATTCAAAAGGAACATTCATGGAACATGAACAGGAGATTGAATCTTCAGCTTTACCAAAATCTGTAATGGAATATTGCACTAAAAATTATGCAGATCATAAATTAGCTGAATCAGCAAAAATTACAGATGCAAATGGAAAAGTTATGTATGAGGCTGAGTTGAAAAAAGGAAATGAACACTTTGATGTCCTTTTTGACAACAAAGGGAATTTTGTTAAAAAATTAGAAACAGTTGTCGGTGAAGATGATGATGAAAAATAATAATTAATTTTAAACTCAATAAAATGAAAAAAATAGCATTAATTTTTATGGCAAGCGCTTTTACTTCTGTAATGTTTGCGCAACAAATCAAAGAATCGGAAGTTCCCGAAGCTGTTAAATCGGCTATGAAAAAGAAATATTCTTCAGTAAAAGTTACAAAATGGGAGAAGGAAGATGGTTATTATGAAGCTGGATTTACAAAAGATAAAATAAAAAATTCAGTTCTTTTAGATGGTAAGGGAAACATAAAAGAATCAGAATTTGAAATTCCCGTAAATAACTTACCAAAAGGTGTAGCAGAATATGTTAAAAAAAATCACCCAAAAGCTACAATCATTGGGGCAGCAAAAATTACTGATTCAAAAGGAGTAATTACTTATGAAGCTGAAATTAAAGGAAAAGATTTGTTTTTTGATGCAAATGGAAAATTTCTGAAATAACAAAATATTTATTGAAACACTAAATTTTTGAAAAAATGAAAATCAAATTATTATTAGTATTTGTTTTATTATTACAAATTTCCTTTTCGCAAGACAATAGTGTTTCAATATCAGGAATCATTAAAGGCAAGACTGACCAAACAGTCTTGCCTTTTGTCAATATATTATTAAAATCAGAAAAAGACAGTCTCTTTATTACAGGATCCATCTCGAATGAAGAGGGAAGATTTGTTTTCCAAAATATTAAGCAGGGAGAATATTTTTTGCAATTTGAATACGCAGGTTATAGTACTCTAAAAATGCCACTTTATGTAGGTAATTTAACGACAGTTTTAGATTTAAAAACGATAGAACTAGAAGAAACGAAGGTAAATTTAACAGAAGTTGTTGTAACTGCAAAACAAGATATTGTTGCTGATAAAATGGATAAAAAAACCTTTAATGTAGCTGATAATATAAGTCAATCAGGAGGGTCTGTTCTTCAATCTATGCAAAACTTGCCTGGTGTAAGTGTCGAAGATGGTAAGGTTTCTCTAAGAGGAAATGACAAAGTTGTTGTATTAATTGATGGTAAACAAACTGCGTTGACAGGTTTTGGTAATCAAACAGGATTAGATAACATACCTGCTTCAGCAATTGAAAGAATCGAAATTATTAATAACCCT
>CANJKA010000169.1 GCA_947474675.1 Flavobacteriales bacterium | reverse complement strand
TATAGCGGGTGTAATCAAAGTTATCTTGAGTATGCAGCAAAAAGTATTACCAGGAAATCCACATTTGAAAGAACCAAACGCGTATTTACAATTAGAAGGAACACCGTTTTATCTTCAAAAAGAAACACAGAAATGGGAATGTGCAGCAGGAAAAAAACGGATTGCAGGAGTAAGTAGTTTTGGTTTTGGCGGAGCAAATGCACATATTATTTTAGAAGAATATGAAAGGGTGAAAAAAGTGGAAGTTATTGAAAATGATTCTCATATCATTGTATTGTCAGCGAAGAACAAAAATCGTTTGTCAAATCAAGTAAGTAATCTTATCAATTATCTAGAAGAAAACCCAGAAGTTTCAATGACCTCACTTTCATATACACTTCAAACAGGAAGAGATGCTATGGAAGAACGATTGGCACTAGTGGTGAAAAATAGAACTGAGTTGATTGAGAAATTGAACAACATTGAATCAACTGAATCAGCAGGGATATACACTGCCAATATTAAAAAAACATCCCCATTATCATCTAAAACAGAAGCTTCTTTATCAGCAACTATTGCGGCAAAAAAATGGGATGAATTAGCAGACGAATGGACCAAGGGAAGAGAAATCGAATGGGAAGAAATGTACATGAATCAGCAACCAGGGAAGTTAAGGTTACCCACATACCCATTTGCGAGAAATAGATATTGGTACAAAGAACATGAACTAAAAGCAGAAGTCAAAAATGGAATTTTACATCCATTATTACATTTTGATGAATCAGTAAATTCCGATTTTGCCTTCTCAAGTATTTATTCGGGGAAAGAATCGTTTTTACAAGATCATAGAGTTAATAACGAAAAGATTTTGCCAGGTGTAGCTTATTTAGAACTAGCTAGGGAAGCAGTTAAAAGAAGTATGAACAAAGAAGTTACTAAATTAATTGATGTTACTTGGTTAAGTCCTATGAAAGTAAATGATGATGGGGATAAAGTGACCATAAAATTAGTACAAGAAGGAGCAGACTTCAATTATGAAGTAAATACAATAAATGGTAATCGAAATTCAAAACACAGTGTTGGAAAAGCTAGTTTTGAAACCTTGAATGTTCCATCAGTAATCGACATTAAAGCAATTAAAAATAGATTAGAAGGAACTGTTAGTAAAGAGGAGTTTTATAGAATGTTCGGAAAAATAGGTATCGAATATGGAACATCATTTCAAGGTGTTCAGAATATTTATTTTTCTGAAAATGAAGTGCTTTCTAAGATAAGTGTTCCAAAAAAAGAGGGATATGTGTTACCTCCTGGACTTATGGATTGTGCTTTTCAAACATGTGCTGGACTTTCGATTGGACAAAAAGACCCATTATTACTTTTACCATTTAACGTGAAAGAAATTTCAATTTATGATCATTTGCCAGATTCAGCATGGTGTTACGTCAGAAAATCAGATAACAATAGTAAAAATGATCGAATGATGGTGTACGATATCGATATTATGGATGAAAACGGAAAGTCGATCATAGCATTTACTGATTTTGCAGGCGTGTCGTTTTCTCCTGATAGTCTTCCAACAAAACAAGTCAAAAAGGAACAGGCTGGAAGTGTCAAAAAATTTAAGACAGCTTGGGTTAGGATAGAAGATCAACAATCAAATCTTATGAGTGTTGAAGGAAAACATATTATTGTTTCGGATACAAAAGGAGTCCTAAGTTCTAACTTAGAGGAAGTGTTAAATAGTTACAACTTGGAAACTAAATGTATTTCTTTCAAGGATGAAATTCAGATGGATGCAATTGATTTTTATTTTTCGGAAAGTGAAAATAATAGTGAAACCATTGGTTCTCTCGAGAAAAAAGTATTTAAATACGTTAAAAATTTAATCGAACTGGTTGGCAATAAAAAGATTAATTTAACATTTTTTTCAATCGCAAATCAATTCGTCTTTTCAAGTGACATATTAAGATATGAAGGATCTGGTATTGCAGGATTTATAGGTTCTTTAACGAAAGAAATGACCAATTGGAATATCAAATTAGTCGATATCCCTTCAGAAATATTGAAAAGCGAAGATCTTATTTCCATTTTGAAACGTCCATTCCAAAAAGAATATACTCATTTAGCGTTCAGGAAATCACGTTTTTATAAGCAAGAATTGATGCCATTTGAAATGAGCCGAAAAGATGAAACAAGAATCAGAGAAAATGGGGTTTATGTACTATTAGGAGGTTCAGGTGGACTTGGAATGGAAACTACAAAATATTTACTTTCAAACTATAACGCAAATGTAATTTGGTTGGGTAGAAAATCACTGAATGAAGATGTTAAACAACGATTACAGGAATCAAGTGTTGGATCACTTCAACCTGAATATATTCAAGTCGATGCAATTAACAAGGAAGATTTGGAAAGAGTTTATGATCAGATAAAAGAGAAATATGGTAAAGTAAACGGTTTAATTCATTCAGCCATCGTGTTAGAAGATAAATTAATACGAACAATGCAGGAAGAAGAGTTCAACAAAGCGTTTGATCCGAAGTCAATTGCAACTCATAATTTCATTTCCACGTTTGCAAAAGATAACTTAGATTTTGTATTGTTTTATTCATCAATGCAGTCTCAAATGACAGCAATTGGACAGTCTAATTATGCAGCGGGATGTACCTATAAAGATACCTATTCAAAATACATTCGACAAAAATTTAATATCCCATCTTTTACAGTTAATTGGGGGTATTGGGGACAAGTCGGGATAGTTTCTTCAGAAGATTATAACAAAAGAATGGAAGCAATGGGGATTGCTGGAATTAATATTGAAGAAGGAATGCAAGTTGTTGAAGAAGTTCTAAGTAATGAACTGGCCCAACTAGTTGTTATTAAGATAATAGAATAATAGACAGAAGAAATAAAGAAAAAAATGAATTTATTTAATCAAGATACAAAAGTAATTCAGGTAGAAAAAAAATCAGATTTGATCCTTGTTTCAGGAGAAATTAAAGCATTCGAAAAAGATATTGAATCTGAAAGACAATTGCACGAAATTGCATCTAAAAGTATTTTACAGCAATTGTTGAAATTAGGATTGAAAGATATAATAGCTACAGAGAAGTCACTTGAGATATGTTTTGAAAAACTGGGTATGGATATAAAGTTTTTCAAGCTTTTTGAAGAACTAATTAGGACCTTAAAAGAGAGTGGATATATCATCGATTCTGGTGAACCTGAAATCAGTGATAGTATAATTAGCGAATTGGAAAGTTTTCAAGCGAAAGATGCATTGGATTCATTAACTAGTTTAAACAAAGCGTATGTACCTCATGCTAATTTACTTCTTTCTTGTTTGAATTCATTTAATGAAATAGTTACAGGGAAAATTAAAGCCACTGAAATTATTTTTCCTAATGGAAGTATGGATTTGGTCAAAGAGATTTACAAAGGAAATTATACTGCTGATTTCTTTAATGAATTACTCTGCAATCTTGTTTTTTCAACTGTAAAAAAGGGTGTTTCGGAAATTTCTAATGATGAAAAAATTAAAATTCTTGAAGTTGGAGCAGGTACAGGCGGCACAAGCGAATTGCTGTTTAAGATATTAAAACCGTTTGAAGCTCATATTGAATACACCTATACAGATCTTTCTAAAAGTTTTTTGCTGTTTGCTGAAAGACAATATAAGGAAATAGCTCCCTATATGGTAACAAAGGTTTTTGATATAGAGAAAAGTCCTCAAGATCAAGGTATATTGCAAGGAGAGTATGATATTGTTATTGGTGCAAACGTTGTCCATGCAACAAAAAATATTGGTATAACGACACGTAATATCAAAAATGTGTTGAAGAAAGATGGTCTTTTATTGATGAATGAACTTGCTAAAACAGAGTTGTTTACAACATTAACTTTTGGTTTACTAGATGGATGGTGGATGTATGAAGATAATTCCGTTCGTTTACAAGGTAGCCCTGGCTTATCTTCTGAGGGATGGGAAACGGTTTTGGAAGAAGAAGGATATGAAAATTTTCAATCTTTCCCAAAAGATGAGGTATTATCTTATCAAGTAATTGCAGCAAAAAGTAATGGGGAAATTCGTTTAGATACAGTCAAAAAGGAAATCAATCCACAAGCTGTCAAAACAACTGCCAATACTGTTAAGTCGTCCATAGTATTGGAAACACTTATTGATCAGTTGATCGTAGTTGCAGCTGATACAATCGGTTTGCCACAAGAGGAATTTGATCCAGAAGAGCAATTTATGGATTATGGTTTTGATTCCATTATGGGAACTTCATTGATGAATAATATTAATGAAAAATTTAATGTTTCATTAAAGGCTACTGATGTTTTTAATTACCCAAATATTGTACAGTTAGCGAATTATATATTGGAAACTTTTCCAGAACAATTTCAGTCGTCAGAAGTTTCTATAGATGAGAAATTAGAAGATGTAATAGATGAAATTGCGAATGATTTCGTTGAAGATGTGCCAGAAGAAACGATTGATGAACTCAGTAAATATGATGATCAAGATATTGCTGTAATCGGAATGAGCGGTCAATATGGGAAAACTGCTAATTTAGCGGAGTTTTGGAAAGCGTTAGTAAATGGAGAAAATTTAATAGAAGAAGTACCTTCAGACAGGTGGGATCCAGCTATTTATTTTAGTGAAGATAAAAATGATCCGAACAAAACATATAGCAAGTGGGGAAGTTTTTTACGAGATATTGACAAATTTGATCCACTGTTTTTTAAAATTTCGGGAAGTGATGCCGAAGTAATGGATCCACAGCAACGAATTTTCTTACAACATTGTTGGAAAGCATTTGAAGATGCAGCAATTCAACCCGATACATTGAAAAGTGCAAAATGTGGGGTATATGTAGGAACAGGAGATAGTGGATATTTGAATAATATTCAAGATCAAGCAGCATCTGCTTTTTGGGGGAATGCTGCTTCTATTTTAGCGTCTAGAATTTCTTATTTTCTTGATTTGAAAGGTCCTGCAATAGCAATTGATACTGCATGTTCTAGTTCATTGGTAGCACTTGATTTAGCTTGTACATCTTTATTGAAAAAGGATACTGATATTGCTCTTGCAGGAGGAGTAATGATTATGAATTCACCTGACTTTTATATTCTGTCAAGTCGTGCAGGAATGCTTTCACCGGATGGACAATGTTATGCATTTGATAGTAGAGCGAATGGTTTTGTTCCTGGAGAAGGAGTAGGTGTTTTAGTATTAAAACGTAAAAAAGATGCAGAAAGAGATGGTGATCAAATTTATGGGATAATCAAAGGTTGTATTACAAACCAAGATGGTAAAACAAACGGAATCACAGCTCCAAGCGCTATCTCGCAAACAAATTTGGAAAAGGAGATTTACACGAAATTGAACATCAATCCTGAAACGATATCTTATGTCGAATCACATGGAACGGGTACAAGTTTAGGAGACCCGATTGAATTTGATGCCTTAACAACTGCATATCGGGCTTTTACTTCTAAAACCCAATTTTGTAGTATTGGAAGTGTAAAAACCAATATTGGTCATTCATTAATGGCAGCTGGAGTTGCTGGAGTAATAAAAGTGCTATTGTCCATGAAGTATAAGAAATTAGTGCCAAGCATTAATTTTCAATCACCGAATGCTTTGATAAATTTAGATAATAGCCCGTTTAGAATTCAAACAGAACTAGAAGATTGGAAAGCAAATGATACTAATCCTAGAAGAGCTACTGTTAGTAGTTTTGGATTCAGTGGAACAAATGCACATGTGATCTTAGAGGAATATAATTCTCAAAAGTTACCTGTAAAACATTCCAACTTACCTGCATTTGTACTTCTATCAGCAAAGACGCAAGAAAGACTCAAAGAAAAAGCTCATGATTTATTAGTTTTTCTAAAAGATGATAAAGAATTGATAGATGTGTATGATCTGGCTTTTACTTTGCAAAATGGTAGAGAGCATATGGAAGAGCGCATTGCTTTGATAGTTAATTCTATTGAAGAACTGATTGTCAAATTGGAACAGTCATTTGAAGATAAAACGCTTGTTAGAAGAGGAAATACTAGAGACGGAAAAGAACAACTAAAGTTAATCAAGGGCTTTATTGGAGAAACTATTTTTGAAATGTTAGTGCAGAAAAAGGAATATGTTCAGATACTAGATCTTTGGTGTGCGGGTGCTGTTCTTGATTGGTTAAAATTATATCCAAAAGATAAACCTTCAAAAATAAGTTTGCCAACATATCCTTTTGCAAAAGAACGCTATTGGATTCAATCTAAGATAAATAAAAATCTAGGTGGATCCGTAGTTCAATTACATCCTTTGTTGCATGAAAATGATTCTGATTTACTGACACAAAAGTTTAAAAGTAAGTTTAATGGTACTGAAACTTTTTTGAGAGATCATAAGGTTTCAGAAAATCAAATATTGCCTGGAGTAGCTTATTTGGAAATGGTGCGTGAAGCTGGTGAAAGAAGTTTTAGAAATAAGGTCACGCGCTTGAATAATATCAAATGGCTTCGCGGTATAATTGTAAATAATGATTCTAAAGAGGTTGGTGTTAGACTTTTTCCGAAAAGTGAATATCATGCTGATTTTGAAATATATAGTCAAGGTGAAAATGATGAAATTATTCATAGTTTAGGTTCAGTTACTACAGATACAATAACGAAGCCTGAATTAATAACTCTTTCTTCTTTGAAAAGTAGATTTACTCAAAGTATTGAAGGGACTGAAGTATATAAAATGTTTGCTTCAATGGGATTGAATTTAGGTGCTAGTTTTCAAGGTATAAAAGAATTGTTTTACAGTGAAAATGAAGCACTTTCAAGAATTGAATTAAAAACTGATAATCGTTTTGAGCTACTTCCTGGTTTATTGGATAGTACGATTCAAACAGGATTTGGGATGCATTTTTCAAAGGAAGTTTTACAATTAGCTTTACCATTTAGTGTTAGAGAATTTTCCATATTTGAATCAATTCCATCTATTGTATGGTCGTATGTACGTAAAAGTGATACAAATCGAAAAGACGATAAAGTACACAGTTATGATGTAGATTTAATGGATGAAGATGGTAATTTGTTGTTGACATTTAGAGACTTTGTCGCGTTGAGTTTTGAAAAAGATTCTAAATCAAGTAAAAAGGTTGAAGATTTACCAATATTAAATTTTCATACAAATAGTTGGATTCAATTAGTTCAGAAAGAAGTTACTCATAATTATACTACAGAAATAATATTATTAGGAGGCAGTTCTCAATTAGGAGATAGTTTGAAAGAACGAACAGAATTAGAAACATTGTGTATTCAACCAGAAAATGAAAGTGATTGTTTTGAAGAAGTTTTTGAAATAGTACGTTCAAAAATGGTAGAACGTGAAGAAGTTCATCTGTTGTTTTTATATGCTAATTCAGAAGTTTCTGAATATGGTTTTTTGAGTGGATTGTTGAAAACAGCACAACAAGAAAATCCAAATTTTCACGCAAAATTAATCGGTGTTGATAGTTTATCTGTTCAAAAACTAGAAGAATTAGTAGAGGTTATTGAAAACGAAAGTTCTTCGATTGGATCTTTAGATATCCGTTATCAAGATAATGTTCGAGAAGAGAAACAATTGGATCAGGCAATTTTTGCAAAAGAATTATCCAATGAAAAGGTTCTTAAAGAAGGAGGCATTTATTTGATTACAGGAGGATTTGGTGGTCTTGGTCAAATATTTAGTGATTATATTTTAAGTACCAAAGATACACGAGTGATTTTAACGGGTAGAAGTGCATTATCTGT
>CANJKA010000168.1 GCA_947474675.1 Flavobacteriales bacterium | reverse complement strand
TTACAATTCCAGCAGCATCTATTGTTGCAATACCTAAAGTTCCACTTGACCAAACACCTGAAGAAGTTGCATCAGATAAAGTTGTTGTTGAACCAACACAAGCAGTTAAAGTACCAGTTATTGGAAGAACGACAGGTAAAGCTGATATAGTTACAGTTGTTGTAACAGTAGTTGAACATCCACCAGTAGTTACAGTATAACTGATAACACTAGTTCCAGCTGATACTCCAGTAACAATTCCTCCAGCATCTATTGTAGCAACACCTAAAGAAGCACTTGACCAAACTCCTAATAATGTAGCATTTGATAAAGTTGTTGTAGATCCAACACAAGCTGTTAATATTCCTGTTATTGGAAGAACGACAGGTAAAGCTGATATAGTTACAGTTGTTGTAACAGTAGTTGAACATCCACCAGTAGTTACAGTATAACTGATAACACTTGTTCCTGCCGAAACGCCAGTTACAATTCCTCCAGCATCTATTGTTGCAACACCTAAAGAAGCACTTGACCAAACTCCTAATAATGTAGCATCTGATAAAGTTGTTGTAGAACCAACACAAGCCGTTAAAGTACCAGTTATTGGAAGAACGACAGGTAAAGCTGATATAGTTACAGTTGTTGTAACCGTAGTTGAACATCCACCAGTAGTTACAGTATAACTGATAACACTTGTTCCTGCTGAAACGCCAGTTACAATTCCTCCAGCATCTATTGTTGCAACACCTAAAGAACCACTTGACCAAACACCTAATAATGTAGCATCTGATAAAGTTGTTGTAGAGCCAACACAAGCCGTTAACGTTCCGGTTACGGGAGAAACGACAGGTAAATCCACAACAGTAATAACCGCATTAGCCAAAGAAGCAGAAGGGCAACCAACTAATCCAGAGATAGAATTTACAGTATATGTTTTAACTCCAATAGAAGTAGGTGTAGCAACAACATCGTCGTCATTTAATTCATCTAAATCAGCCGTACTCAAACCGGTCCAATTATAAGTTCCATTTCCTCCAGACCCAGTTAAAGTCACCGAACTACCTAGACAAATTGTTTGAGAAGAAGGAGTCACACTTACAGGTAGAGAAATACCTCCACCGCCAGCTGGTAATCCAATTACATAATTACAAACGTCCCCAGAAAAACCATCAATTAACAAATAATAGGTATTTCCGGCAACTAAACCATTTGTTGTAACCAAAGTGGGACCAGCTAAATACGATCCGGTATTCCAACAACTCAAAGAAGTTACGGGTCCAGAACCACAAGTAGCAGCAGAAAAGCACATAATTTGAATCCCAGAATTAATAGTAGTTGACGTCTCCCATACATAAAATGATATGGTTGACGAAGAAGCTACAAAAGAAATATATGAATCATTATCAGCTGAACCACAAAAAGCAGTAGTTAATTCAGGCCAAGTATCAACAGTATAAGAAGAAGAAGTATTCCCACAATATCCATCTATATTACAAATTGGTGTAGCCACAGAACAATCTTCACCTGCTGCAGGATTACTACTGCATAAAGGCATAGAAGGAGCAGTTGTAATACAAACATTGAAAGTTGTCGTTTGATTTAATGTTGCTGTATAAGAATAAATTCGAATATAATAAGTGTCCCCAATGGTTAGTCCAGTTAAAGAACTTGTATTGGGATCACTACAAATGATTGCTGTACCTAAAGCGCCACAAATTCCATTATATACTGAATGATACAAATCAGTTGTGGAACCAGTTACGTTATTTAATGTTATTTGATGTGTAGTAGAAGTAGCAACAAAACTATACCAAACATCATCATCTGGAGTTCCAAAACATGCTCCAACAGCATCACCAGAAGCAGTAGCACCAGCAACTGTTCCAGAAGTTTGAGTAGTACAAATTAAATCAGCATTTACTGTTAAGACAATGGCACCAGCACAGTTATCATTAGCTGGAATTGGAGGAGGAAAAGGACTAGAAGCACATATATTAAATGTTCCTGTTCCATCGCTATAATCCCAAAAACGAATCCATATTGTTTCACCAGCAATCAATGTAGAATTCGATAAATACGACATTAATCCATTCGTACTTCCATCATCATTACAGCTAATTAGTATTAATGTACCACAAGTTCCTCTGTAAAAAGCCATACCTGAATCGGTCATTGTTCCAGCTTGTGAATCAACTGTCAATGTCCCATTTGAAGGAACAACAGCTCTAAACCAAACATCCCCTGTAGAATAACTTGCACAACCTGGAGCGGTTACTCCAGCAGTTGCAGTTGCACCAATACTTGTTTGAGCACTATAAGCACAAGAACTATTTACAGTTAATAGAGTTGCCCCACATGGATCATCATTTGACGGAACAGGTGGTGGTGCTAATGCAAAAACCATCGTATTAAAAGAAATAAAAAGTAGTATCAAAAACGCATGTGTTATTTTGATACTACTTTTTATATTCAATTGATTTTCGTAGATTGTTTTCATCAATTTTTATAAATTAATTCAGTGATTGAAAGTTGAACATAACCTAAAAGATCAATGTTTTGTTTTATTTGATCTTCAAAAGGATTCGATTTTATTTTCCTAGTCAGAACAATTAAAACACCAGTTGTAGAATCATATTGACATTCAAGAACTCCTAAAATAGATTTAGCTGACTTTAAAATAGTCTGAGCATCTACTTTAACTTGATTAATATCCAAATTAATCGTGTAATTACTGTATAAATTTGCATATAAATCTGCCCCACTTTTTCTATTTATGGAAATAGCGCTTTCAAATGTTTTTTCATTTAATAATTCACCTTGATTTATCAGTTGAGAAAAAGACAAATTTATTGAAAAGAAAAAAAAAGTAACAACTAATAAATTCGTGAATTTTTTAACAAGATTTAGCTTGTATGTGTAGTATTTAAACATCGTCGTGTAGTCTATTTATTATTAAGTTAAGTAAACTTAATTTAAATATAATTAACAACAAATTAAAAATACAACGGAATTACCAAATAGTACATACCATCGATTAAATAGTGTTTTTTACCGATAAAAAATTAATTGCTTTTATTTACTTTATCTAATAATAGTCAGTAAAATAAATAAAACAACTGAAAATTAGTACGTTAATGGATAAAAATAAAATTCAATCTTTATTGTTTTTTAACGATAGTCACAGTACCTTTTACGGCCTCTTTATTTTTATAATTATATTCAATTATGAAATAATAAGAATTAACAGGTAAATCTTCACCGTGGAATTTCCCATCCCAAGGTCTAATTTCATAGTTACCATCAGTAGATTCATATATTTTTTCTCCCCAACGGTTATATATAAAAACAGAATTATTAGGATAAAGTTCATCCAAATTCGCCAACTCCCAGTTATCATTTACGACATCATTATCTGGAGTAAAAGCAGTTGGAACTATTACATTACAGTGATGAAATTCAAGAGGAATCATAGAATATTCTCCAGAACATCCGTTTAACGTTTCATGGATATAATACGTATTGAAACCAGCAGATTCATCACCTACAAGTGTAGCACCTGTCACAAGTATCAACGAAAAATTCGACGTATTTGACCATTCTAGAACTCCTCCATTAGAAGACGAAGCCCCCATCAATGATCCTCCGTTTTCTATACAATTATCTATTGAATAATTTACCACAGGAGCTGGAATAAGTTGATTTATAGTAACCACTCCCGTTAAAGGAGAAATTGGACATCCACCAGTTGCTGCAATTATATAAGGAAATGATCCAGATACACTTGACATACCCGAAATTGTTATTACACCTCCAGAAACAGAAGAATTAACTCCTGCTGGCAATCCACTAACTGTTGCACTTGTTGCTGTTCCTCCATATGAATAAACAATATCTGTAATCTGAGAATCAAAACAAACCGTTTGAGTTGTTGTTGACGCTTGAGAAGTCAGTGATAATAATGAAGGACCAAGAACGATAATACTACCAGAAACAGCACTACTTATAGGTGAACCACATGCTCCTGAAACTACACAATAATAATAAAGAGATCCAGCTACAGTCGAACTTGGCAAATAAGTTGAAGAAGTTCCTCCAGTTATAATTGATCCTCCTGTATTACTATTTGAAACATTACTATACCATTGGTATGTTAATCCTGTACCTGTTGCAGTAACACTCATTGAAGAAAGAGTTTCGTTTATACATACTGATAGAGTTGGAGTTACTTGAGAAACAATTACTGTAACATCGTTTAAAACAATAGATCCTGAAATCAAACTTGTATCAGCAGCTCCACATAAGCCATTCACAACACAGTAATAATAAAGAGTTCCAACTACTGAAGAAACAGGAGTATAGACATTACTTTGAGCACCATTCAAAGTTCCCAAATTAACACCTCCAATTGTTGAAGCAGAAGTATTACTGTACCATTGATACGTTAAATCAGTTCCAACAGTTGTTACACTGATAGAATTGAATACCGAACCATTGCAAATAGTTTGTGCAGGAGTTGATTGAGAAACAATATAATCAGAGGTAGGATTCACGATTAATGCACCTGAAATAGCACTTGATTCTGCAGCTCCACACACACTTGAAACTTCGCAATAATAATAAAAAGTACCTACAGTAGCAGAAGAAGGTGTGAAAATTGAAACGTTTGAAGATGGAACACCTAGTGCTCCTGAAGTAAACCATTCAAATGTTAAATTTGTTCCCACTGTTGTAACACTTATTGGATTAAATACTTCTCCTAAACAAATTGTTAGAGCAGGTGTATTTTGAGAAATAATATAATTTGAAGTTGGATTAACAACCATAGCTCCAGAGATTAATGTAGTTTCCATAGGAGAACACAATCCCGTCACTTCACAGTAATAATAAAGTGTTCCAATACTAGAAGCAGCAGGTGTAAATGAAGATGTTTGAGCACCATTCGCGGCACCTAAATTGATCCCACCAGTTGTCGAAGCTGAAGTATTGCTATACCATTGATACGTTAAATTTGTCCCTAAAGTCGTTACACTTATTGGTGTAAAAACAGTTCCACTACATATTGTTTGAGCTGCCGTTGATTGAGAAACAATAAAATTAGAACTAGGATTAACTGTCATTGCTTCGGATATTGCGCTCGGCTCCATTGGGCCACATAAACCAGAAACTTCACAGTAATAATACAATGTTCCTACAACACTTGAAGCTGGTGTATATACTGAAGTTTGAGCACCGTTAGCAGTTCCTAAATTAATTCCACCAGTAGTAGATGCAGTTGTATTGCAGAACCATTGATAAGATAAACCAGTACCCGTTGCTACTACATCGATTGAATTAAAAAAGTTTCCGAAACAAATTGTTTGCGTTAAAGTTGATTGAGAAGTAATATAATTTGATGTTGGGTTTACAACCATTACACCTGAAATAATACTTTTTTGAGTACCACAATCAGTTGTCACTTCACAATAATAATAATTTGAACTTACAACAGATGCATCAGGCACATAACTTGCTGATTGACCTGCAGCTCCTAAACTAACACCACCAATATAACTTGGAACTGTATTAATAAACCATTGATAGGTAATTGAACTACCAACCGCAACAACACTTATAGCATTAAACGTATATCCCAAACAGATCTTTTGAGTAGATGTAGATTGAGAAGAAATTGGAGCAGCACCCGGATTAACAGTCATTACACCAGAAACAGCTGACGTTTGAGGTAATCCACATCCTCCATTTACAACACAATAATAATACAAATCTCCTAATGAAGCAGAAACTGGCGTGTATAAATTAGAAGTTGCACCTGGTATTAAAGTTCCACCAATTATACTTGAAATAGTATTACTATACCATTGATACGTTAAAGCTGTTCCTGAAGCAGTAACTGAAATTGGTGTAAAATTAGAAGAAGAACAGATTATTTGTGAACCTGTCGCTTGACTAGTTATAAGGGTATTTTCATTTATAGTAATTGTCACATAAGCTGAATTGGCACTTGAGCATGTTCCGCTTGTAACTACCGCTCTAAAATAAGTTGTTGCTGTCAATGCACCAATCGAAACACCCGTTAAAGTTATTGAAGTATTTGCAATATCAACCGCACCAGTAAATGCAGCGTTTGTAGCTTTTTGCCATTTTGTTACTGTTCCAACATTACCTCCCAACGTTAAATTGGCAGGAATAGTACCGGTACAAATTGTTTGATCTGAAGAAACTGTCCCTCCTACCGAAGTTGGATCAACCGTAATTATAACCAATGCTGAATTCGCACTTGAACATGTTCCACTTGTGACAACAGCTCTGAAATAAGTTGTGACTGTTAATGCTCCAATAGAAACACCTGTTAAAGTTGTAGATGTATTTGCTATATCAACAGCACCAGTAAACAATGAATTCGTAGCTTTTTGCCATTTCGTAACTGTACCGATATTTCCTGACAACGTTAAATCTGCCGGTGTACTTCCTGAACAAATCGTTTGATTAGCAGTAACCGTTCCTCCTACTGAAGTTGGATCAACAGTAATTGTTACATAAGCTGAATTGGCACTTGAACATGTTCCACTTGTAACAACAGCTCTAAAATAAGTTGTTGCTGTTAACGCTCCAATTGAAACACCCGTTAAAGTTATTGTATTATTTGCGATATCAGTCGCCCCAGTAAAAGATGAATTCGTAGCTTTTTGCCATTTTGTGACACTTCCAGTATTTCCAGTTAAAATAAGATTTGCAGGAGTACTTCCTGAACAAATTGTTTGATTTGCCGAAACCGTTCCTCCTACAGATGTTGGATCAACAGTAATAATAGCAGATGCAGAATTTGCACTTGTACAAACACCACTTGTAATAACCGCTCTAAAATAAGTTGTTGCTGTTAAAGCTCCAATTGACACACCTGATAATGTTGCTGTAGTATTTGCAATATCAACCGCTCCTGTAAAAGCAGCGTTTGTTGCTTTTTGCCATTTCGTAATTGAACCGATATTTCCTGTCAATGTTAAATCGGCTGGAGTACTTCCAGAACAAATTGTTTGATTAGCTGAAACTGTTCCTCCTACTGAAATAGGATTTACTAACATAGAACCTGAAAACGCAGAAGTTACAGAACCACAAGCATTTGTTAAAACACAATAGTAAAACAAGGTACCACTAACTGCTGAAGAAGGAACATATGTACTTGCCGTTGCGGATGGAATTAGGGTTGCACCTACCGTACTTGCAGAAGTATTACTATACCATTGATACGAAGTAATATTTGACCCAACAATTGTTAGCGTTGGAAAAGTTCCTCCAAGACAGACATTTCCAGTAGCTGATGAAATCTGAGAAGAAATTACCGGAATTGGAGCTATTATAATCGCCGTAGGACCTGTTTTACACTCTGCATTATTGAAATAAATGTTTAAATATGTTCCAGCTGCCATTCCCGTTAACGTACCAACACCACCAGTAATGGTAATTGTCTTGGTCGTTCCGTTATTATAATTCAGTGTATACGTTCCATTCGCTACATTGGTAAAAGACATAGAAATTGTTCCATCTGTTCCTCCGCATAAAGTTGGACTAGTTGTTCCAATTACAGTAATTACCGGAGGAGCCAATAAATAAATTTTTACAGAATCGACTAGGTTACCTGTACATGTTGATCCAACAATTGAAGCTCTAAACACAATTGTTTTCATACTTGCAAGAGGTCCACCGTTTATGGGCATAATATTGATCCCTACAGTATCTTGACCGGCGGGAATTATGATAATTCCTGATGTTGACAACGTATAATCGGTATTTAATATCGCTGTACCAGAAGTAGCATATGT
>CANJKA010000167.1 GCA_947474675.1 Flavobacteriales bacterium | reverse complement strand
TTTTGAAAGATTTGTAATTCACATCAGTTAATCCTTTGGTATCCCAATTATTTTGAGGAAATTCAATATTCGAACGATTTGTCCATAAAAATTTCTGTTGAAATGCATTGGCTTTCACATTTAATGAAATCTTCTTTTTATTAAATGCAAAGGAAGTACCAACAGAAGGAGAAGTAAATGTATTTTGATGCAATGCAGAAAAAACAGATCCTTTGTACCCCTTTTTTCGAATTTGTTTTTGAACTATATTGATGATACCACAATTACCCTGCGCAGAATATCGAGAAGGTGGATTGGTAATAACCTCAATTTTTGCAATATCATCTGATGGAATGGATTGTAAATACATAATCAATTCTTCACCAGATACAGCGATAATCTTATCATCTAAATAGACAGAAACAGAACTTTTACCAGTAATCGAAATCGAAGAATGCGCAACACGAACACCTGGAGTTTTTTTAAGCACGTCATATGCAGTTGATCCACTTGAGGAAATACTATTTTCAACATTGTACACAACTCTGTCTACCAACTTTACAATTAATGGCTTTTTATAGGTAAAAACAACTTCTTCAAGTTCATTTGATATTTCAAATTTAATAGCGAGAGATGTATCTTTTTGAAGATTTATTTCATATTTATTCTCGTTTTCAAAAAATCGTAATACAAGAAAATAGTTTCCTTTTTCAACAGATTTAAACTGAAAATTCCCTAGTGAATCGGTTAATGTACTTTCAATTACAATTGAATCTTTTTGTAAAAAACAAGTCACAAATTCCAGTGATTTTTGAGTTTCATCAATTACTTTTCCCTGAATAGAAAATTGAGAATTCACGTTGAAAATTGAGAGAAAAATGATGATTGTGGTTAGTATTTTCATATTAGTAGTTGGTTTTTGTTTCAGTTTATTAACGAAAAATAAAACTATTTATTGTGAAAGCTATTCGATAAAATTCCCAATACCAAACTGTTTTTTTTGTTTAAAAATTAAAAAATCACCATCAATCACCTCAATATAAACCTCTTGATCAAAACCAATATTCTTTAAATTTAAATTTACATTTGTTTCTAAAACATTTCCATTATTATCCAAATCCACAATTCTCAAATTCTTTAAATTATAATCATAAAATTGCTTTTCAATTGGTAATTTGGAGTTTGGATTATTATTAAAAATAATTCTTTGTTTATCACCAATACAAACTACATTAATATCATATGTGAAAAAAGTATTAGCTTTTATATTCCGATCTATTACTTTTTTCCAAACTATATTATCATTTTTATCGATTTTGATAGCGAAAATATTTCTTTTAGTCGTTGTTCTATATTCATCAAGAAAGAAACTACCTGTCATATATATATTCCGATCTTGATCAATTGAAATATTTTCTAAAGACAATCCAAAATCAGTCAACTTATTATCAATTGAACTTTTAAAATCATTTTTATCAATTATAATATCTAAAGGAATATAATTGATTTTTCTGGAGGAATTTTCATCTAAATCGATTGTGAAATAGCCTAAATTGACAGGTAAACTATTCAAATCTAACTCAGTATAAAATCCAACAATTTTATATAATCCATTATAATGAACTAAATGGCAATCAAAAATATCTTTATTATCTGAAATGATTTTTATGCTATCTATTTTAGAAGAATTCATATCTATCAAACTAACTCTTAAATTCGAATTTACTCCTTCTACGTATTTAATTTTTTCAGGATAAGTATTTTTATAATGCTTTATTGAAACAACTACTCCATTGCTTAATAAAGTATAACTAGAATTAGGGGACTTCTATAAATTAAATAGCTTATAATCAATTTATTATAACTATTTTTATGGTAAAAAAATAACATTATGAGTATTTTCAATAATAATTATAAACGACAAGGAAAAATCGGTTTATTCGATAATCAAGAAGCTTCTGAAAGATTATCTAAAATGGGAAATCCTTTAGAAAAAATTAATGCGGTAATTGATTTTGAATTTTTCCGTACTTCTTTAGAGTCAAAATTATTGAATAACGCTAAAAAAAACAATGCTGGAGCTAAGCCTTTTGATGTTGTTATGATGTTTAAAATATTGATATTACAACGTTATTTTGGACTTGGTGACAGCCAAGTTGAATTTCAAATAATTGATAGAATCAGCTTTAAAAATTTCTTAGGTTTAGAAACTGGGGACAAGGTGCCTGATGAAAAAACTGTTTGGCTTTTTAGAGAAAATCTCACTAATAGCGGGCTAATACCATTATTGTTTAATCAGTTTATTGAATTTCTGGAAGATAAAAATTTGATACTTAATGAAGGTAAAATGGTTGATGCTAGTTTTACAATTGCTCCGAGACAAAGAAATACCAAGGATGAAAATGCTAAAATAAAAAAAGGAGAAGGCGATGATTTATGGAATGACAATCAAAACAAGAAGAAGCACAAAGATATAGATGCAAGATGGACTAAGAAAAATGGTGAAAATTTTTATGGTTATAAAAATCACGCAAAAGTTGATACTAAAAGTAAAATCATAAATACATACTTGGTGACTGATGCATCTGTACATGACTCCCAGGCATTAGAATCTTTATTAGATGAAAAGGATAAAGGTCAAGATTTTTATGCGGACAGTGCTTATACAGGTCAAAAACAAGAAGAAATTATAGAAAAATTTAATCTCGTCAACAAAGTTCACGAAAAAGGATATAGAGGAAATCCATTAACGGAAGAACAAAAAGCAAATAATAAAGAAAAATCAAAAACAAGAGCCAGAGTTGAACATGTTTTTGGTTTTATGGAACAAAGTATGAATGGATTAACTTTAAAATCTATTGGAATAAAAAGAGCAACTGGAATAATAGGACTTATAAATTTGACTTACAATTTGTTTCGATTTGAGCAAATAAAAAGATTGAAACTTACATTTTAAAAAGTATAAATACCTTGTTTTTAAATAGTTAAAATCAAATACTGTTAGTTAGTTAGTTAGTTTTAAAAATATTTTTTATTAGGTTATAAGAAATTAAAGTGCTAATATTGACTTAGTATTTTCAGAACGAATCCAAGTGGGTTCTATTCGTTTGTGAGAAAGTGAAAAAATGAATTTTTAGAACCCACCATTATTATGATTCTTATAGTTTATATATGGTAATACAACTCTATTTGAAAAATTCTTATAGTCAACTTTAACTACACCATCAAACGAAATCTTATAGTAAACAAAAGTTACAACATGTTTAGGGTGAATATATCCGACTTCTTCAGTACCATAAATAAAATAATCATCTATATCATCATTACTCAAAAAAACTGAATATGGAACAACTGAAAACCTACGAAGCCCTTCAAATTTAAAAGATAATTGCAAAATAGGTTTAATCTCGTTAATTACATTCAAATTTAAATCAATTTTTTCAAAATATAATATATCATTTTCATTTGGTTTTAAATACTTTTTTGACCAAAATAAATGAAGAATATCTCCCTTCAAAATACATTTTAAAAACACTAAATCTTTATGAGAAATTTTACTAAAATCTTTATCTAAAAAAAGTCTTTTATTTTCTTTATTAGAATGTAAATTATTTGAAATCAGCACAAACCCCTTCGAAAACCCTAACACACTCATTAACTCATTTATACTGAATACTATATCGCCAGAAGCAGCAATAATATTCGTTGAATAAACATCTTTAAGTTGTTTTTTTTCAGACCAAACTATTTCATCCTTTTGAGAAAAAAATTGTTGAATAAATAAGAATGTGAAGATTAAAAAAAATAATGATTTCATAGGTCGAGGTATGTGTGTATGTGTTTATAAATATTTTTTATTAATTCAATATCAACCTCTTCAAATACATCTGAATCGTATTTTCTAGTCCATAATAAAGTGCATCAGAAATCAACGCATGACCAATAGAAACTTCAACTAATTGAGGTATTTTAGATTTAAAAAATTGTAAATTATCCAAACTTAAATCGTGGCCTGCGTTAATTTCCATTCCCAATTCAGTTGCTAAATTAGAAGCTTTAACATATTCTTCAATTGATTTCTCAGGATTGACACTGAAATTTTCAGCGAAAGGTCCAGTATATAATTCAATTCTGTCAACACCTGATTTTGCTGCGTATTCAATATTTTCTAAATTCGTATCAATAAAAATAGAGCTCCTCACTCCTATTTCTCTAAATTGTTGCACTAAATCAGTTAATAATAGTAGATTTTTCTTTGTATCCCAACCCGCATTTGAAGTCAAAACATTTGGCGGATCTGGCACTAAAGTCGCTTGAGCAGGAATAATTTCGTGAATTAAATCCAAATATCGTTGATCTGGATAACCTTCAATATTAAATTCCGTGGTAACGACTTTCGCTAGATCGTACACATCTTGTTTGGTAATATGGCGTTCATCAGGTCTTGGATGAACCGTTATTCCTTCTGCTCCAAAACGCTCACAATCTATTGCAGCCTGAACTACACTTGGAGTATTTCCACCTCTTGCATTTCGAATTGTTGCAATTTTATTGATGTTTACACTAAGCTTTGCCATACTATTTTTATTTTTTTATCGTTCAAAAGTACATACTTAGAAAGTAATTTACTAATTTGGCTATTACAATGAAAGCACTAGAATTAATATCAGAAGAAATTCCCCCGTTAACTCACACTGACACAGGTGAAAAAGCGTTAAGATGGATGGACGAATTTAAAGTTTCACATTTACCAGTTTTAAAAAACGGGAATTTTGTGGGCGTAATATCAGAATCTGACATTCTGGACAAATTAAATTTGGAGGATACATTAGACAAATTATTTGATCACCTTCCTCGTCCTTATGTTTTTGAAAATGCTCATATTTATGAAGTATTGGCTAAAATTTCTGAACATAAATTAAGTGTTCTTCCAGTTTTAGATGCCGAAGAAAAATATTTAGGCTGTACGAGTATTCATCATTTAATCACTTTAATTGCCAATACTGGTAGTATTAAAGAAAGTGGAGGAATTATTGTTTTAGAAGTCAATGAGATTGATTATTCAATGGCACAAATTGCTCAAATCGTTGAAGGTAATAATGCAAAAATATTGAGTTCTTATATCATGTCACCCTCTGATTCAAGCAAATTAGAAGTTACTTTGAAAATAAATAAAATTGAATTAGGTAGTATCATTCGTACTTTTGAAAGATACGATTACGTCATCAAAGCTTCATTCCAAAAAAGTGAAGGAGACGATGATGTACAATTCCGCTACGATGCATTAATGAACTATTTGAATTTATAAATCATGAATGTTGCTATTTACGGTAAAAAAATAAATAAGCAGAATGCAAAGCATTACGTTCAGTTTTTGGCTATACTTCAAGATTTTGGATGGAAAGCTATTTTAGAAAAAGATTTAAAAGAACAATTAGTCAAAAAAGTTGGAATTGCCTCTAATTATGAAGAATTTTCATCTCGTCAAGAATTTAAATCAGGTATTGATTTAGCATTTAGTATTGGAGGAGATGGAACTTTTATAAAAACAGTAAGTTATATTAGAGATTCAGGTGTTCCAATTCTAGGAATAAATACTGGAAGATTAGGATTTCTTGCCAACATTTCAACCGACACACTAGAAGAAACAATGGAAGTTGTTCGTGCGAAAAATTATGTTTTCCAAAAAAGATCCCTTCTTAAAATTGAAACTGAAAGTGATATTTTTGGTGAAGAAAATATTGCATTAAATGAAGTTACCCTTCACAAAAAGGACAACGCTTCGATGATTACCGTTCATGCTTCATTGGATGATCTTTATTTAAATTCTTATTGGGCTGACGGATTAATTGTTGGAACACCAACAGGTTCAACTGCATACAATTTAAGTTGCGGTGGGCCAATTGTAACTCCCGGTTGTCAAATACATTTATTAACTCCTATTGCTCCACACAATTTAAATGTGAGACCAATGGTTGTTCCTGATCACATGCCTATAAAACTAAGTGTTGAAGGAAGAGAAAGAACCTACCTCATCAGTTTAGATGGTAATTCAAAAAGTATATCACAAGGTGAAGAAGTTGTCGTTCGAAAAGCTGACTTCATGATTAATGTGGTGAAATTTGAAGATAATAATTTCTTAGACACAATTCGAAACAAAATGTTGTGGGGATTGGATAAAAGAAATTAACCAACTGATTTAAAGCTAATTTACTATCAAATTGTCATTCAAAAATAATTTAAATTAAATCAATAAAAAGCAATTTTATCTGAACTATTTGATTAAATTAGAGAATAAGTTAAACTTATTAAATTCAAAATGACATCAAAAAAACAAATAAAATCTACTTTAAAAGACGAATCATTTCATCTAACAACTTTTGAAAACATCAAAGAAATAGATGAAAATGGAAATGAATTTTGGGGAGCACGGAAACTATCTAAAATTTTAGAATATTCTGACTTTAGAAATTTCAATATTGTCATAAAAAAAGCTATAGAAGCTTGTAAAAATAGTAATCAAAATGTCGAAAACCATGTCGTTGACTTCAACGAGATGGTTGCAATTGGTTCAAGAGCGATGAGACTAATGAAAAGTTTCAAGTTATCTAGATATGCTTGCTATTTAGTTGTTCAAAATGCAGATCCATCGAAGGAAGTTGTTGCAACAGGACAAACATATTTCGCAATTCAAACTCGTTTGCAAGAAGTACAGCAAATGGAGAATTATCAAGCTTTAACAAATGAAGAAGAAAAACGTTTGTACCTGAGAAATGAATTAAAAGAACACAATATAAAATTAGCAGGGACAGCAAAAGTAGCGGGAGTAATTAGCCATTTAGATTATGCTATTTTTCAAAATCATGGTTATGAAGGTTTATATGGTGGATTGAACGCAAAAGCAATTCATTCTAAAAAAGGATTAAAGAAAAGTCAACAAATTCTTGATCATATGGGATCAACAGAATTAGCTGCTAACTTATTTAGAGCTACTCAAACAGAAGAAAAATTGAAAAGAGATAAAATAAAAGGTAAAGAAGTCGCAAATAAAACTCATTTTGAAGTCGGAAAAAAGGTTAGACAAACAATTAAAGAATTGGGAGGATCAATGCCTGAAAGTTTACCTATTGAAAAAAGTATTAAATCAATAAAACAATTAGATCAATTAACCGAAAAATCTAACAAAAAATAATTTTTACTACTTATTATAACCACTTTTCAAAATAAATTTTCTTGCTTCATATAATATGACTACCTTAGCCAAATCTTTAAAGGGGTGCCTTTGAACGTTTTGAATAAACAATCAAAAGCTGAGATTATACCCAATAGAAAGTCATTCCAAAAAGTTTGATTTTTTATGAACCAGATCAGGATAATGCCTGCGTTGGGATTGGTAATGTTTAACAAATATAGTAGCAGCTTCCCCTTTTGTTGCTATAGGTTTTACGAATAAAGAAATTTCAAATGGAAATAACATTGAATGATGTTAAAAAATTAGTAGCCATACAAAGTTCTTTGGCGATTATTGCCAAAAAAGAAATTGGAAACAATCAAAATGGAGTTGCAATTGCAGTAAACGGTTCTGTTATCCCACGAAAAGATTGGGAAAATTATTTATTAAAAGAAAACGATGATGTCCTTATAATTAAAGCGACGCAAGGAGGATGACAATTAGTTGTTAGTTGTTAGACATTAGCTTTTAGACATTAGACATTAGACATTAGACATTAGACATTAGACATTAGACATTAGACATTAGACATTAGACATTAGACATTAGACATTAGACATTAGACATTAGACATTAGACATTAGACATTAGACATTAGACA
>CANJKA010000166.1 GCA_947474675.1 Flavobacteriales bacterium | reverse complement strand
CCAGTTCTTGGATTGTCATATCCTCTTTAATTGCTTCAATGGCTACCTTAGCCTTGAATGCCGACGTAAATTTTCTTCTCTCTTTTTTCATATTCAACTGTTAAAATTACACTTTAATCAGCTGTCCAGAAAATGGGGACTATTATATATGATGGAATAATTGATACGAATGACAAAGAAATAAAAATCATTAAGAATCAATTTTCCAGATTAAAGAGAATAATTCTATTTCGCTTTTAATAATTTATCTAATGAAATATGCAATCCCAACCCTCTAAGATCTTGCCCTTTAGCTACAATATTCCCTTTTCCATCAATTAAAACACCAAATGGAATTGAATTGGCTCCATATAATCTTGAAGCTATACCATCTTTATCCCAACCATGATTTTTCCAATCTAATTTATCATCAGCAATAGCTTTAATCCATGGTTCAATTGTTCTATCTAAAGAAACACTAAATACTTCAAATCCTTTTCCATTTTGAAATTTAAGTTTATTATATTTAGCATAAGCTTCAACAACATTCGGATTTTCATGGCGACATGGTCCGCACCAAGACGCCCAAAAATCGATTAAAACCATTTTTCCTTTCAGGGATGATAATTTAATCTTTTTTCCTGCTGGATTCAACAATTCAATGTCGGGTGCTTTATCTCCAACAGAAATTGAAATACTTGATGAAAATGAAAGACAAATGAATACAGAGATGATAATGAAAAACTTCATTTTTTATATATGATTATTTAATTCTTCTAATATCAGCACCTAAATTATTCAAACGAATATCAATGTCTTGGTATCCTCTATCTATTTGTTCAATGTTGTGAATTGTACTTTTTCCAGTAGCTGACATTGCGGCAATTAACAAAGAAACACCAGCTCTAATATCAGGCGAAGTCATTGATATACCTTTTAATGTATGCTCATTATTCAATCCAATAACGGTCGCTCTGTGTGGATCACATAAAATAATTTGTGCTCCCATATCAATTAATTTATCGACGAAGAATAAACGTGATTCAAACATTTTTTGATGAATCAATACACTTCCTTTTGCTTGAGTTGCTACAACCAAAATAATTGACAATAAATCCGGCGTAAACCCAGGCCAAGGAGCGTCTGAGATGGTTAAAATTGAACCGTCAATAAACGTGTCAATTTCATAAGAATCTTGAGCTGGAACAAAGATATCATCTCCCCTACGCTCTAATTTAATTCCTAATTTTCTAAATACATCTGGAATGATTCCTAAATTATCCCAACTTACATCTTTAATCGTAATTTCAGACTTAGTCATAGCAGCTAGGCCAATAAAACTTCCAATTTCAATCATATCAGGAAGAATTCTGTGGAAACAACCATTTAATTCTTTCACTCCTTGGATAGTCAACATATTAGAAGATATTCCACTAATATTAGCTCCCATGGAATTTAACATTTTACACAATTGCTGTAAATAAGGTTCACAAGCAGCGTTATAAATTGTAGTTTGACCTTCTGCTAAAACAGCTGCCATTAAAATATTAGCCGTTCCCGTAACTGATGCTTCATCTAAATGAATATAAGTTCCAATTAATTTCTCAGCATCTACAGAATAGAAATGTTCACCAGCATCGTAATTAAACTTTGCACCTAATTTCATGAAACCTTCAAAATGAGTATCTAAACGACGTCTTCCAATTTTATCTCCTCCTGGCTTAGGAATGAATCCTCTCCCAAAACGAGCTAATAAAGGTCCAACAATCATAATAGATCCACGAAGAGAACCGGCTCTTTTCTTAAAATCGTCTGATTCTAAATATGGTAAATCAATATCTTTGGCTTGAAAAATATAAGTTCCTTTCTCCACTTTTTCAATTTTAACACCCATCGTTTGCAGTAAACTGATTAATTTGTTTACATCAATAATATCAGGAATATTAGAAATTGTTATTTTATCAGGAGTTAATAAAACGGCACATAAAATTTGTAATGCTTCATTTTTTGCTCCTTGAGGGATCAATTCACCTTTTAGTGGTTTCCCACCATATATTTCAAAAGACGCCATGATTAATTATTTTTTAAATTTCTTTTTCGGTTGTTGATTTTGTTGCTTTTTCGTATTTGTCTTATTTTGATTTGGTTGTATATTATAGGATTTCAAAATAACATTTGTTGAAATAAGCTCTTCAGGATTTTCTAATGTCAATTCTCTTTTAGAAAGTTCTGACAATTGATTCGCAATAACAGTATTTTCTACAGCATCATTATTAAAAACAAGAAACTGTTTTTTCATAAAATTTGCCATAGTACGCGTTAAATATTTCTTTTCGCCATTGTCCCCAATCGAAGAAGCGTCTTCCAATATTTTTTGAGTATATTTTCCGTAATGTCCAAAACGAATTTTACTTGAGGGATATTCAACTCTATCAGGTTTACTTGCTAATTCTTCTTTTTTAGGAAGTTCATACGGTGAATCAGCATCTAACTGAAAATCTGACATTACAAATAAATGCGTCCATAATTTATGTTTAAAATCGTCTACATCTCTTAAATGAGGATTCAATTGCCCCATCACTTCAATAATAGCTTCAGTAGCACGATTACGTTCAGAACGATCTTCAATTTCCATCGCATGCTGAATCATGTTTTGAACATTTCGTCCGTATTCCGGTAACATTAATTTTTGACGTGTTGTATTGTATTCCATATCTTATCTTTCTTTAGACATTAGATTTTTAGATTCTAGACATTAGACTTTTTTCTAAATAATCATAAGTCTAATATCTAACTTCTAACAGTCTATAATCTAATAACTATTTTTCTAATTTTTTACCTAATGCGTTATTGAATAATTCTTTCGCTTCAGCTATAAATCCGAAATGTTCATCATCAACCATCATTTTTCCTTTGGTCACATGTCCTAAAAGAGTAAATGTTACAGAAGAATCCATCATAAATTCGATAAAACTTTCTTCAGAATCCTCGCTAACTGTAACTAAAACTCTACCTTGACTTTCACCAAATAAGAATGCATCTTCTCTAATTTCAGCATCTGTTACGATATCAAAGCCTAAATCTCTTGGCATTGCCATCTCAGTTAAAGAAATAAACATTCCACCATCAGCGATATCATGAGCTGCATTAATTAGTTCATTTTGAATCAATCCTTTTATGGTATCTTGCATTGTATATTCTTTTTCCAAGTCAAACATTGGAGCTGGAGATGCTTTCACACCGTGAAAAGAATATAAATATTCAGAAGAAGAAATACAATCGTAAGAATCACCAATTAAAAAGATTAAATCTCCTTTTTGTTTGAAGTCTAACGTCATTGCTTTTGTTTTATCTTCTAATAAACCAATCATACCAATCGTTGGAGTTGGGAAAACCGGAGTTTCAACACCATTTGTAGAAGTTTGATTGTAAAAAGAAACATTTCCTCCAGTAACTGGTGTTTCAAATTTCAAACATGCTTTAGACATTCCTTTAATAGCACCAACAAATTGCCAGAAAGATTCTGGATTGTATGGATTACCAAAATTCAAACAATTAGTAATTGCACTTGGGACACCTCCAGAACAAACGATGTTACGAGCTGCTTCAGAAACAGCAATCATAGTTCCAATTTCTGGATCAGCATTTACATATCTTGAATTACAATCAACTGTCATAGCAATTGCTTTGTTTGTTCCTTTTACATTAACAATCGCCGCATCAGAAGGACGATTAGTTGTCATGTTTTTTGTTCCAACCATTGAATCATATTGTTCATAAACCCAACGTTTAGAAGCAATATTAGGATGTTGTAATAAGAAAAAAGCAGCTTCTTTCAAATCTTCTGGTTGAGCGACATCATCAATATTGAATTTTTTAAATTCTTGGTAATAAGCAGGCTCAGTATATTCACGTTGGTATTGAGGAGCACCTCCACCAAGAACTAAAGATTCAGCAGGAACATCACCAACCATTTCTCCGTTCATGAAATAACGAACACGATCAGAATCAGTAACAACACCAATTTCTTCCGCATGTAAATCCCATTTATCAAAAATTGCTTTTACTACATCTTCCTCTCCTTTTTTCACAACAACTAACATACGTTCTTGAGATTCAGAAAGAAGAATTTCATACGGCAACATATTTTCTTGTCTAGTTGGAACTAGATCTAATTGAATATCCATTCCAACATTTCCACCAGCTGACATTTCACATGTTGAACAAGTAATACCTGCCGCTCCCATGTCTTGCATACCAACTACTGCATCGGTTTTTAATAATTCCATCGTCGCTTCTAAAAGCAATTTTTCCATGAAAGGATCTCCAACTTGAACTGAAGGTAAATCATCAGCCGATTCTTCCGTCATATCTTTTGAAGCAAACGCTGCTCCTGCAATTCCATCCTTACCTGTTGCAGAACCAACAATAAAAACTGAATTACCTGGACCTTTAGCTTTTGCTGAAATAATCTTTTTTGAATCCATTACTCCTGCTGAAAAAGCATTTACCAATGGATTTGTATTATACGAATCATCAAAGAAAACTTCTCCACCAACAATTGGAATACCGAAAGCATTTCCATAATCTCCAATACCTTTCACAACACCCTTAACCAACCATTTTGTACGATCTAATTCGATGTTACCAAAACGCAATGAGTTTAATTGTGCAATTGGTCGAGCTCCCATAGTGAAAATATCACGATTGATCCCTCCTACGCCAGTCGCAGCACCTTGATAAGGCTCCAATGCACTCGGGTGATTATGAGACTCTATTTTAAACACACAGCCTAAACCTCCTCCAATATCAACCATACCAGCATTTTCTTCACCTGCTTTTACTAACATGTGAGGTCCATCTTTTGGTAATTGTTTCAACCAAAAGATTGAATTTTTATACGAACAATGTTCTGACCACATCACAGAATAAACGCTTGTCTCAGTAAAATTAGGTGTTCTACCTAAGATAACTTTGATCATTTCAAATTCATCGGGACGTAATCCAAGCTCTACTGCTTGCTCTAAAGTTGCTTCTTGGTTTAATGTACTTTCCATAAAATGTATAATGTGTAACAAAAGTAATTATAATTTTTGAAGTTGAATACCTTTTTCAAATTGAAATAGTCAATAAAAAAAGGAGTTATGAACAGAAATTTCAGCTGAATTTAAATCAAATTAACAAATGAATGTCTAGAAATTCGAATTTAAATCTCTTTTTTTGACTACTTTTACGAAACAAATTAAATAATACAACGAATGAATTTTGAAGTTTTAACAACAACTAGTGGGCTTTTATACCTTTTAATGTTAACGGTTTTAGAAATAGTTTTAGGTATAGATAATATAATATTCATTTCAATTATCACAGACAAACTACATGTTAAAAATCAAAAATATGCTCGACGTATTGGACTGTCTTTAGCTTTAATTATTAGACTATTCTTATTAACAATTGCTGCTTGGATGATGAGCTTAACGAAATCATTATTTACTGTTGGTGGAATGGAATTCTTTAGTGGTCACGCACTTGTTTTATTTGCTGGAGGAATATTTTTAGTCTATAAAAGTGGGCAAGAGATGTTGGAACACATGAAAGGTCATCCCCAAAAAGCAAAGGCTGGTAAAGATAATTTAAAAGCCGTTATTTTTCAAATTGTAATGGTTGATATTGTCTTTAGTTTTGACTCTATTATTACAGCAATCGGTTTAACAGCAGGAATTAAAAAAGAATTACATGCAGATCCAATGATAATAATCTATTTATCAGTTATTATCGCTATGGTTATTATGTTGATTTTCGCTAAACAAGTTAGTGATTTCATCAATAGTCGCCCATCTATAAAGATGATTGCTTTGGCGTTTCTTGTAGCAATTGGAGTTATCCTAATTTTCGAATCTATAGAAATTCCATTAAACAAAAACTATATTTATTTTGCAATGGGATTCTCTATAATAATTGAATTCATGAACATCAAAATGCGTAAAAATCATAGAAATCACAATCCGAATCATTGATTAAAATGACAAAAGAAGAAGCAATTCTATTTTTTCCTTGTAAAGATGAAGATGATTTTCAAGAAATCTATGAAGACCTTTTTTTTGAATTCAAACAATTCTTTCTTTCAAAACCACCAATTCGTAAAGTTTTTTTAGCGAAAAAAGTTAAAATGCGAAAAATGCACGAGGCTTACTTATTAATAGCTGGGAAAGAAGACGTTGTTATTAATAACGAAATGCAAAAGTTTGAATATACATTTTCAAATTCGATTTTAGACACTTTTAATCTTTATCAACATTATAGAAACGAATTGAAAATAAAGATTCTTCAAAGTAATAATTCAATTGAATTGACTCCTATCATTGATCAAATCTTAAGACTTCAAAGTATCTATTCAGAAATTTGGGGAGAGTTTGAAATTTCAGAATCTGAAAACATTATTATTTCAAAAGAAATTGATCCAATGTATTTATTGTTGGCAATCCAAGAATTCAACAAATTAGGTGGAATTACATTTAAAGATTTACATTTAAAAATAAACATTTCACCAATTTTGTTAATAAACGAGGCTAAACGATTATCTTTGTGCCGAAAATTAGAAAAAAATGGATGATCCGTATTTAAACCTCAGGAAACAATTAGAGTTAGAAGAATGGCCAAATGTGTACATGTTCAAATTTATATTTCCTAATACATCCGAGAATATAGCTCATACAATTGCTTTATTTAATGAAGAGTCTGCAGAAATAACTTTGCATGAATCTAAAACTGGTAAATTTGCAAGTATCAGCGTAAAAGAATTAATGTTAGATGTAGATTCTATCATTGAAAAATACGAGAATGCTACAAAAATTAAAGGACTTATGGCGTTATGATAATATTAATGGGATTTAGCGTAATGAAAGTAGTATTAGGTGTTCTTGGAATAACACTTGGATTATTACTTATCACGATTGCGTACAAGAAATTTTTAGTATATATTGGTAAAAGAGAAATTGCACCCGATGACTATTGTGTTATAAATGAATTAGAAACATTTCCTTCAAAAGGAGAAGTCGAATTTTATTTTACTTCTAAAAAGAAAAGAAATGTAATCATCAACTTACTAAATAATGATTTAAGTTTTCATTCTAAAATATACGAAAAAGAAATTTCAGAAGGCGGAAATATTGCCAGATTTGATACTACTTCAGTTCCAAATCAAACTTATTTTTATGAATTGGAAACAGAAAATCAAAAAACAATGAAAAAATTTACAATTCAAAATTAGACTTTTTAAGACATTAGAATCTAGACATTAGATCGTTCCTAAAGGAAACTTTTAGACGTAATAATATAGATCTAAAAGCGAAGCAATCTATTGTCTATTGTCTAAAAGCGAAGCGATCTAAAATCTTTTTACAAAATAGGATGCCAATTTGACAGTATATTTTTGTTGGCAAAATAATTGATAAATGAGATCTTAGAATTAACTTTACATTAAAATACGTACTTACAAATTAAAAAATAAAAATTATGGCAGTTGAAATAACAGACGCAAACTTTGAAGAATTAGTATTAAACTCAAATATTCCAGTTTTAGTTGATTTTTGGGCAGAATGGTGTGGACCTTGTAGAATGGTTGGACCAATCGTTGATGAATTACATGCTGAATACGAAGGAAAAGCAATCATCGGAAAAGTAAATGTTGACGAAAATCCAAATATTTCTGGAAAATTTGGAGTAAGAAACATTCCTACAATTCTTTTTATTAAAAATGGTGAAGTTGCTGACAAATCAGTAGGTGCAGTTCCAAAAGCACAATTAGCTTCTAAATTAGATGCACTTTTGAATTAATTTT
>CANJKA010000165.1 GCA_947474675.1 Flavobacteriales bacterium | reverse complement strand
TTGTAGAATATTTAAAATAAATCAAATTATGAAAGTTGCTGTTGTTGGTGCTACAGGGATGGTTGGAAATGTCCTTTTACAGGTTTTACGTGAACAAAATTTCCCAATTACGGAATTGATTCCGGTTGCTTCTGAAAAGTCAGTAGGTAAACAAATTGAATACGATGGTTCATCTTTTTCAGTTGTTAATCTTGAAACCGCAGTTTCTATGAAGCCAGATGTAGCAATTTTCTCAGCAGGTGGTGAAACATCTTTGTTATGGGCTCCAAAATTTGCAGCTGTTGGAACAACTGTAATTGATAATTCTTCAGCTTGGAGAATGGATCCAACAAAAAAATTAATTATTCCTGAAATTAATGGTCATTTATTGACTCCTGAAGATAAAATTATTGCAAATCCAAATTGTAGCACTGTTCAATTATTATTGGCACTTGCTCCTCTTCATAAAGCATATAAAATCAAACGTGTTGTTGTTTCTACATACCAATCTATTACTGGTACAGGTGTAAAAGCAGTTGAACAAATGGAAAATGAGCGTAACGGTATTCAAGGTGAAATGGCATATGCCTACCCAATTGATAAAAATTGTATTCCACATTGTGATAGTTTCGAAGAGAACGGATACACAAAAGAGGAAATGAAATTAACCAACGAAACAAAAAAGATTTTGGACGAAAAGATCCATGTTACTGCAACTGCGGTTCGTGTTCCTGTTGTTGGTGGTCACTCTGAAGCTGTAAATGTTGAGTTTGAAAATGATTTCGACTTAGCTGATGTTCGTAAAATCCTACATAATACAGAAGGAATTACGTTGAAAGATGATCCTACAACAAATTCTTATCCAATGGCAAAATATGCTGAAGGAAAAGATGATGTTTTTGTTGGAAGAATTCGTCGTGATGAATCTCAAGCAAATACATTGAACATGTGGATCGTTGCCGATAACTTAAGAAAAGGTGCTGCTACAAATGCTGTTCAAATCGGAAAATTATTAATTGAAAAAGGATTATTAGCAGTTACTGTTTAATAAAATATGATTTTTGATGTTGGATTGTTGATTAATCCAACATCAAAAATTAAACATTATTTTGATGACCTCCATTTTGATCGTAAAACGGTACATCTATAATCATCTATCTTTTCTGTGACACCGTTAGCTACGAATTTTTTTATCAGTTTTTGAGTTCCCTTCCCTTGTTTATAATCCATTTCGTCTTCAAACATGGGAATAATTGCAAGAAAATAAATTGTTTTTTCTTCAATCTTAAAGGGTGTTAATTCTTCACTCAACAACATTGGATTATTCAAGAAAAAATGATTGCATTTAGATAATTCAGATAAATTTTGGAAGGGATTTCCACAAGCCATTGTATGCCCAGGTCCAAACCATGAATTTTTAGTTATTACATGTTTAGCCAATCGTTGAATCCAATAATAAACCCAATTCATGTTCGGATTTTCAACAGCATCTAAATCCCAATAACTTGGGACGCAAAAATAAATTTCATTGTGTTCTCGACCAACTTCAGGTCCTGGAACAGTCATGGTAAAATCATTTAATCCGTTCGTCATCAATAGAAAAACAGGAGGCTTTGACTCTATAACAATTCGTAACAAAGGAACTTCGCCTTCTCCAACTGGAACTTCACTTACGTTTTTAGATCCAAAACGGTTGATGATTTCATTTGCTAATTCTGTCATAAATTATTTTTTACTCCATTCAAGAATAGATGCTTTGTTCATATCAATATAGTGCTGATCTTTTTCTTTTTCAGCAGCAAGAATCGATTTATTTGCCGATTCAATTGCTCCTTTTTTATCACCTAAATCTGCTTGAATTAATGATTTTAAACGCAACATCCAATAAGCAGATTCTCCTTTTAATTCCACAGCTTTTGTTATCCAAACCAATGCTTCTTTCAAGTCTTTTTTCTCTGTGTAATAATAATTAGCAGCACCGTAATAATCATTAGCAGATGGTCCAGCCATTGTTTTCTTAATATTCGCCATTACTTTTACACCAGTAGGAACCGTGAAAGATACAGAAGCTACTGTTTTATCCCATGTAAAATTTAAGCTTGCTGATTCTGTTTCTAAATTCTCTACTGAAATTGAAAAAGATTCTACCACATTTATTAGTGCAGAAACTTTCGCTTTTGTTTTTAAAACAACCTTTTTGTTATCCCACTCATCAGGTGTACCCCAGTTAGTAGCATCTGAGTAAAAAAGTATTTCCCAAGTATCTTTCCCTGGACGAGTATATAATGCGTATGTTCCTGCTTTTAACGTATCAGTTCCAAATACTATCACATCACTTGTTGTAATTTTTGTATTTTCATTCGCTCCAGTTCTCCAAATAGAATCCATTGGAACAAGATCTCCAAAAACGACACGCTCATTTTTACTTGGACGAGAATATTCAATTTTTATATCTGTCAAACCAACTCTTTGCTCAATTTTAGCAAAAGGACTCGCTTTTGGTGTTTGTAATTGAGCTGAAGCTGATAAAATTGTTCCAACTGATAATGCAAATGATGCTAAAATATTTTTCATGATTTTGAATTTTAAAGACGGCTAAAATTAGTCAAATAAATCGATTGAATAAATCGAAAAAAGGATGAACGGAAAAGTATTAAACAACCAATACTTCTAAAGCATTCCAAAATTCCAACGAAGAAACAAAACATCCTTTTTCAAACAGTTCATGAATTTCAAGCTCTCTTGATGCAGAATATGCTTTTGTTGTTTTAAAGATGGATAGGTTTTCTGGAGAATTAGATAATGCTGCATGAATAGATTCAGGAGTAGACAAATCAGCATTTCCTGTTTTTTTATTCAGAGAAATCAATTCCATATTTTCTTTCAAACAATTAAAAATCATACAAGCATCTTCGCTTCTAAATTCTATATATTGAATTTTTTCATAGACTTTTTGTAAAACGGTATCTGAAAATAATTCAACCAAAGAAGTCGCTTTTTCTATATTCGACTGATTCATTTCTAACCATTCTTCGTTAGTTACTCCAGTTGTAATCATAAAATGTTTGAAATCTTCGTCAAAAACATTCATTTCTTCCTTGGTCAATATTCTATATTTCATTGCGTAAAGTTAGTAAAAAAGAAATTTCTAAATAAACGAGCATCATAAAAATACTACAAAAATCCTCCCCCTTAGTCCCACTCCAAAGGGGGAAACCTAAAAACACTTCTATTTTCAATGTAAAATTTCGACTATTTCAAGCATCACAACTACTCTTCATTCAAAATTCTACCTTATATTTGTGTAAAAAATAGATCTTATGTCAAAAGTTACAACACTAAACGAATTTATAATGAAACGTGAGCATGATTTTGATGGTGCTACCGGAGAATTAACACGCTTATTAAACGACATTTCTGTTGCCTCTAAAATTGTTGCGAGAGATGTAAGAAGAGCTGGTTTGGTTGATGCAATTCAAGGTGCACAAGGTGAAGTAAATGTTCAAGGTGAAGATCAACAAAAATTAGATGTCGTTGCTGATAATCAATTCATCAAAATGTTTGAAAATGGCGGCGAAGTTTGTGGTATCGCGTCTGAAGAGAACGATGATTATGTTGCCTTTACAAGTGACGCTTCTAAACATGGAAAATATGTCGTTTTATTTGATCCATTAGATGGTTCTTCAAATATTGATGTAAATGTTTCAATCGGAACTATTTTTTCAATTTACAAAAGAGTTAGTAAAAGAGACGAATTAGCAACAGAAGAAGATATGCTTCAAAATGGTGAACGCCAAGTTGCTGCTGGATATGTTCTTTACGGTTCTTCAACAATGTTGGTTTATTCTACTGGTTGTGGAGTGAACGGATTTACATTAGATCCTTCAATTGGTGAATATTGTCTTTCTCATCCTAACATGAAAATGCCAGAAATCGGTAGACAATATGCTATGAACGAAGGAAATATCAAAGTTGCTGAAAAAGGTATTCAAGATTATATTTCTTATTGTCAAGATAATGATCCAGCTACAAATCGTCCTTATTCTGGAAGATACATTGGTTCTTTAGTAGCTGATTTCCACAGAAGTTTAATCAAAGGTGGTATTTATATTTACCCAGATACTCCAACTCATCCAGAAGGAAGATTACGTTTGATTTACGAATGTAATCCATTGGCTTTTATCGCTGAACAAGCAGGTGGATTAGCTACAACTGGAAGAACAAGAGTATTGGATATTAATCCTGAAAAATTACACCAACGTATTCCTTTCATTATCGGTTCAAAATTGATGGTGGAAAGAGTGGTTAGTTTAATTGAGGCTAATAGTGCTGTAGAGAAATAGATTTTTATTCTTCCCCCTTTGGAGGGGGATCGAGGGGGAGGATAAATAGTATTGAGAGTGAGAGCGAGAATTCAGAATGAGAATTCAGGTTAAATAATCCTCCCCCCTGCCCCCCTCCGAAGGGGGAAAATAGAATGAATACAAAAGAATTAATCCAACATTTTTCAAAATTACCAGCAATCGATTCGACTGCGAGTGAATTGCAAATTGTTGGTTCTCGGATTCATTGGAGTGGTTTAGTTGGCGCTTCTCGTGCATTAAGTTCGGCTGCTTTGTGTCAACAAGTTCCTGGACATCATTTATTTATTTTAAACGACAAGGAAGAAGCTGCATATTTTCTAAATGATTTAGAGAATTTATTTCCATCTGGTAATAATGTATTATTTTATCCAGCTTCTTACCGAGTACCTTATCAATTTGAAGAAATAGATAATGCCAATGTTGTTGCTAGGGCGCAAGTTTTAGAAAAACTGAACAATGGTAAAAATGCCTGGATCGTAACTTATCCGCATGCCTTGTTCGAGCGTGTTCCGACGAAAGTAAACTTAACAAGCAACACATTAAAAGTTCAAGTTGGAAAAACGTATTCCATCGATTTTATGAATGAATTGTTGTTGGAATATCATTTTGATCGCGTCGAATTTGTGTATGAGCCTGGTCAATTTTCTATTCGTGGTGGAATTGTAGATGTGTTTTCTTTTTCCAACGATCATCCTTTCAGAATTGAATTTTTTGGGGATGAAGTGGAAACGATTCGAACGTTTGATGCTGCCACGCAATTATCGATCAATAAACACGATCATTTTAATATAATTCCGAATGTTCAAGGAAAAATGTCTCATACAATTAATGGAACATTTCTAGAATTTATCGGAAAATCTACGACTGTTTGGCTTTCTTCTTATGATCAAATTCAAGGTGTTCTTGAACAGGAATATGAAAAGGCATTAAAATTATATGATGCCTATCAAGGAGTAATAAAACCTTCGATCCCAAGTGAATTATACATGCATCCTAACGATTTAAAAGAAGAAATTAAAGACTTTTCTTTGATTGAATGGGGACCAGTTTATCATTTTAAAGCTTCATTGGAAGAGAAGTTTTTATATCAACCTCAACCGAGTTTTAATAAAAACTTTGATCTGCTTCGAACAGATTTAATAGCTCGCCAAAAAGCTGGGTTTACCAATTTAATTTTTTCCAATCAACCCAAACAAATTGAACGTTTGGCTCAGATTTTTGAGGATATTGGAGGGGAAGTAGAATTTATTCCAATGCCTTTCGCATTGCATGAAGGATTTGTTGATCCAACTTCAAAAATGGTTTGTTTTACGGATCATCAATTGTTTGAAAGATATCATCGTTTTAAATTGAAAGAAGGATTTCAACAAGCAAAACAAGCGTTTACTTTAAAGGAAATTTACAATCTTCAAAAAGGAGATTATGTAACACATATAGATCACGGTGTTGGTCAATTTTCGGGACTTCAAACGATTGATGTAAACGGAAAACCACAAGAAGCAATTCGTTTAATCTACAAAGATGGCGATGTTTTATATGTCGGAATTCACTCGTTACATCGTATTTCCAAATTTACTGGGAAAGACGGAATTGCTCCAAAAATGAACAAATTAGGTTCTCAAACATGGGCAGTTTTAAAAACGAAGACGAAAACAAAAATCAAGGAATTAGCGTTTGATTTAATTCAATTGTACGCAAAACGCAAAAGTCAACCAGGATTCGCGTTTTCACCTGATTCGTATCTTCAAAATGAATTGGAAGCTTCTTTCATGTACGAAGATACTCCTGATCAAATGAAAAGTACACAAGCGATTAAGGAAGACATGGAATCGTCCACTCCAATGGATCGTTTGATTTGTGGTGATGTTGGTTTTGGAAAAACAGAATTAGCCGTTCGGGCAGCGTTTAAAGCGGTGGCGGATAGTAAACAAGTCGCGATTTTAGTTCCGACTACGATTTTATCCATGCAACATTACAGAAGTTTTTCAGCACGTTTGAAAGATTTTCCGTGTAAAGTAGATTACATCAATCGTTTCAAATCGGCGAAACAAGTTACTGAAACATTAAAGAAATTAGCATCTGGTGAAATTGATATTTTAGTAGGAACACATGCAATTGTTTCTGAAAAAGTAAAATTCAAAGATTTAGGTTTGATGATTATAGACGAGGAACAAAAATTTGGTGTTTCTGTCAAAGATAAATTGAAAACCATGCGTGCAACTGTTGATACATTGACATTAACAGCAACACCAATTCCTAGAACACTTCAATTTTCATTAATGGGAGCAAGAGATTTAAGTTTGATAAATACTCCTCCTCCGAATCGTCAACCTGTTTTAACGGAGATTATTCAATTCAATGAAGAAGTCATTCGTGATTCCGTTGCGTATGAAGTAAGCAGAGGAGGACAAGTGTTTTTCGTGAACAATCGTTTGGCGAATATCAAGGAAATTTCAGGAATGCTACAACGCCTTTGTCCTGGAGTTCGAATTGGAATTGGTCACGGACAAATGGATGGAAAGCAATTGGAAAAAGTAATGTTTGATTTTATTAACCATGAATATGATATTCTAATTGCAACAACAATTATAGAATCTGGAATTGATATTTCGAATGCGAACACTATTATTATTAACGATGCCCACAATTTTGGTTTGAGTGATTTACATCAATTACGTGGTCGAGTTGGTCGCTCTAATAAAAAAGGATTTTGCTATTTAGTCGCACCGAAATTCAGTGTTTTAACTTCAGAAGCGAGAAAAAGATTAGAAGCATTGGTTCAGTTTTCAGATTTAGGAGCAGGCTTCAATATTGCCATGAAAGATTTAGATATTCGTGGAGCTGGAAACATGTTAGGAGGAGAACAAAGCGGATTTATATCAGAAATCGGATTTGAGATGTATCAGAAAATCTTGAACGAAGCGATGGAAGAATTACGAGAAGCCGAGTTCAAAGAATTGTATGCAGACAGAAATACAGATTCAATGACAGCTTTCGTTCGTGATTGTGTATTGGAAACCGATTTAGAAGTCAGAATTCCAGATGATTATGTGAACAATGTAGCAGAACGATTAAGTTTGTACCAAGAAATGGACAACTTAGAAAACGAAGAAGCATTGAACAAATTTTCAGAATCGTTGATAGATCGTTTTGGACCATTGCCAAGAGAAGTTAAAGAATTGATTTTATCTTTCAAATTAAGATGGTTAGCCCAAAACTTAGGATTAGAAAAATTAGTCTTAAAAGGCGGAAAAATGATCGGCTATTTTATTGCGAATCCACAATCTGTTTATTATGAAACACCTATATTTTCAGCTGTTTTAAATTACATTCAGAAAAATCCAGTAGGATGTTCGTTCAGTGAAGCCAATGACAAATTAAGAATTATTTATACAGATATCACCAATTTAAAGAAAGGATTTGAGCGATTAAATGAGATTCAGGAATTGGTTGGAATTGTAACCAATTAAAAAAATAT
>CANJKA010000164.1 GCA_947474675.1 Flavobacteriales bacterium | reverse complement strand
ATTTGAAACTGTCATAGTTAAAACAACAGAACCAGCTAATTTATCAGCAGCACTAGGTGTATAAACAGCATCTTCAATTGTTGCTGATCCAAAAGTTCCCGTCCCTGATGATGTCCATAAGATTGTTCCATTAGTTGCAGTTGCAGCTGCTGTATAAGTTCCTGTTGCACAAATAAGCCCAGTTAAAGGACCTGCATCAGCAGTTGGAGGTGTATTAATTGTAACTGTAATAAAGTCTGAAGCAGCAGTACAAGGAGCATTAGAAACTGTCATCGTCAAAACAACTGTACCTGCTAAAATATCTGCAGCACTTGGCGTATAAACAGCATCTTCAATTGTTGCTGATCCAAATGTTCCAGTTCCTGATGTAGTCCAAAGAATTGTACCTGTTCCTGCTGTAGCAGAAGCTGTAAAAGTAGAACCTGCACAAACAGCTCCTGTTAAAGGTCCAGCATCTGCAGTTGGAGCGGCGTTAATTGTCAATGTTAAAAAATCTGAAGCAGCTGTACATGGAGCATTTGAAACTGTCATCGTTAAAACAACAGAACCAGCTAATTTATCAGCAGCACTAGGTGTATAAACAGCATCTTCAATTGTTGCTGATCCAAAAGTTCCCGTCCCTGATGATGTCCATAAGATTGTTCCATTAGTTGCAGTTGCAGTTGCTGTATAAGTTCCTGTTGCACAAATAAGCCCAGTTAAAGGACCTGCATCAGCAGTTGGAGGTGTATTAATTGTTATTGTAATAAAATCTGAAGCTGCAATACAAGGAGCATTAGTAACTGTCATTGTCAAAACAACTGTTCCTGCTAAAATATCTGCTGCACTTGGTGTATAAACAGCATCTTCGATGGTCGCATTTGCAAAAGTTCCTGTTCCAGATGTTGTCCATAAAATTGTTCCATTAGCTGCAGTTGCTGCCGCTGTGAAAGTACTACCTGAACACACTGTTCCTGTTAATGGCCCAGCATTTGCAGAAGGATTCGCAATCGTTAACGTAATTGGATCAACAGCATTTGGACAGGGTGCATTTGTAACTGTCATTGTTAATACTACAGTTCCTGCTAATATATCTGCAGCACTTGGTGTATAAACAGCATCTTCAATTACAGCAGAGGCAAATGTACCAGTACCTGAAGATGTCCATAAAATTGTTCCATTTGTGGCAGTTGCTGCTGCTGTATAAGAACTACCCGGACAAACTGAAGCTGTCAAAGGACCTGCATCAGCCGTTGGAGCAGTATTTATTGTAATAGTTATTGGATCAGAAGCAGCAACACAAGGTGCATTTGTTACTGTCTGAGTTAAAATAATTGAACCAGCTAAAATATCTGCTGCACTTGGAGTATAAACAGCATCTTCTATTGTAGCATTTGCAAAAGTTCCAGTTCCAGAAGATGTCCATAATATAGTTCCATTTGTTGCTGTTGCAACGGCAGTGTATGAACTACCTGAACAAACTGAACCGGTTAAAGCACCTGCATCTGCAGTTGGTGCGGAATTTATTGTTAAAGTCAAAAAATCAGAAGCTGCTGTACATGGAGCATTCGTTACCGTCATTGTTAAAACTACTGAACCTGCTAATTTATCAGCAGCACTTGGTGTATAAACAGCATCTTCTATAGTAGCCGATCCAAACGTTCCTGTTCCTGATGTTGTCCATAAAATAGTTCCATTAGTAGCAGTTGCTGCTGCAGTATAAGTTCCTGTAGAACAAATAAGTCCAGTAAGTGGTCCTGCATCAGATGTAGGCGGTGTATTAATAGTTAATGTTATAGGATTTGAAGCATCTGCACATGGAGCACTTGAAACAGTCATAGTCAAAATAACAGAACCTGCTAAAATATCTGCTGCACTAGGCGTATACACAGCATCTTCAACAATTGCTGAAGTAAAAGTTCCTGTCCCACTAGTTGTCCACAATATGGTACCATTTGTTGCAGTTGCAGCGGCTGTATATGAACTTCCCGAACAAACAGCTGCAGCAGGAGGACCTGCATCAGCTGTAGGAGCAGGTATCACGGTAATACTACCTCCCAAACTTAATTGAGGAACACAAGTTCCGCCAGTAGTAAGAACCGTATAATTAAAAGGACTTCCAACAGCTGTTGTCGGGGTCCCACTAATTGTTATGGTACCAGCTAAATCATCAACAGCTGACACCCCTGCAGGTAAGCCAGAAACAGTAGCACCTGTAGCACTTCCGCCATAGGTGTACACAATACTCAACGGTAATGCAACATTTATACAAGTAGTTTGGGCATCTGTTGGTGCTAAGGAGGTAAAAACTAAAGTTGGAATAGCGACCTGTTTATTTTCAGGAGTTGAAGAAAAATCATTTCCAATAACTGCATCACCAACTACGGTAGCAGAAACAGTAAAAACATGAGTACCTACAGCTGTCATATTAGCAGTTGAAACAAAAACAACATCCAATACTTGTCCAGCTGCAATTGTACCAGAATTGACAATTTTAGTTAATGTTTGAGTACTTGCTCCAGTTATATCTGCAGTCACAGTCACATTATTTAAAGCCATATTAATAGCAGTAGCCGCATAATTTTTAATCCTTACTGTTACAGTAACTGCAGCATTAGGGCACAAAGTATTCGTTGGTGCAATAACCGTTATAGCTCCAACATCAACTGCAGCAAATGAAAAATTAAGCAATGATAATGCAAAAAATAGTGAAAATAATTTTTTCATAATTTATATATTTTATTCGTACTAATAGTGTTAAATTCTGTGATGATCAAATTCAAATTATTCTTTTAAAATCTGAAACATTACACAATAATAACAATTTATTTTTTAATTTATAACTACTATTTATTATTAATAAAAGTGAAATCTAGTAATAATAAGCTTAACCCTTTTAAAACAAGAGTTTTAATGCAAATTAAAGAGTTGTAATAAAATACCAAAATACCCTTCTCATCGATTAAACTCCTGTTTTATTCTACCAAATCTAAAAAATTGAAAAATTATCGAAAATATCAAAAAATCAGAACTCAGTTTTTGTGAATACGAGATAAATTAAAAATGGTTGTGCAAAAAGTAAAATAAAATAAAATAGGTTGAAAAAAGATTTAAAAAATGTGAAAAAACAAGAAAAAAGACAAACGTAAATAAAATACGACTATAGAAAAAAATAAAATTAACATTCTTTAAATCAAGACTTTAATTAAACGTAAAAACATACGTTTAATTAAAAAACAAAAAAAATAAAAGAAGTTTTAATAAAAGAAAAAACTTATCCGCTATTAACTTCTATTTAAAAGAAAAAGAACCTTTTGAGCCATAAACAACATTTAATTCAGGTAAATCAAATACCGTTAAAGACTTAATTTCATTAAATGCTCCTTGTAATTCGTCAATTATTGGACCACCCTCCCCAATCTGTTTGATGGAAACAATATTTCCAGAAACAAAGACACCTTTCTTCGTAATCTTTAATTCAAAAACTGGCGCAATACCCGAAACGCCACTTAAATTAAATCGATTATAGGTACAAAAATTCCCCATTGAATAAGTGATAAATCTTCCTTTATAACAATCAATGGCACGAGTAACATGTGGACCATGACCTAAAACAACATCAGCACCAGCATCAATTACAACTCTTGCAAACTCATGAACATTCCCTCTATTTTCTTCATAAAAAATTTCTGCTTTTTTAGTAATATGCGTTCGAGCACTTCCTTCTGCTCCTCCGTGAAATGAAACTATTACAACATCACACATTTCATTTAATTTTTGAACAACTGACTTTGCAATAGCATAATCCGTAATTTGTAAACACCCCGTATTTGGAGCAAAAGCTGTGAAACCAATCTTAACACCTTTTACAGTCATTGTATCCCAAGGACATGATTCTAAACCAGCGAATTTAAATCCTTTTTCTTTCAATAAACGAGTCGTGTTATTTCTTCCTGTTGCTCCAAAATCTCCCATGTGATTGTTAGCAACAGATAATATATCAAATCCGGCTTCTTTATATTGATCTGCAAAATATTCGGGCTGTCTAAAAGCATAACATTTTGACCAATCTTTACAGTTTTTCAATTCACCACCACTGTTTAAAATAGTACCTTCTAAATTCCCAAAAGTAATATCTCCCCTTTGTAAAACACTCCACATCGGCTTAAGCAAATGTAAATCATACGGAGGCAAACAATTCGTGTCTGGAAAATTAGTTCCTAACATCATATCTCCAACTGCAACTAATGAAATCAACGTATCTTCTTCAAGAACTTCAATCTTCGTGATTTTATTCTCTTTTGGAGAAACTACATTTTGTTCGGAAAATGATGAAAACCAAAAAAAGGCACAAATAGAAAGTGTTAGCACTGCAATTATAGAAAACTTCATTTTGAAAATTTTAATTTAATTAAATCTGAAAGCAAAGTTACAAATAATCAGCTTTAATGAAAACAAACCGTTTATAATTAATGATTTCAATGTAAAAATGACATTAAATGGAATCAAAATTAAAAAGAGTGACAAAATCCCTTCCTTAACTAAATGATTTAAGCTAAATTTGTCTTGTTCATATTTACACTTGAACCAAAAGTCTTTACAAAATGAAACTGCAAGAAATACGCGAAGAATTCTTTCGCTTTTTTGAATCTAAAGGTCATACAATAGTACCTTCTGCTCCAATGGTTGTTAAAAACGATCCAACATTGATGTTTACGAATGCTGGAATGAATCAATTTAAAGATTATTTTTTAGGAAATGCTATTCCAAAAAACAAAAGAGTAGCCAATACTCAAAAATGTTTACGAGTTTCTGGTAAGCATAACGATTTAGAGGAAGTTGGTGTAGACACTTATCACCACACCATGTTTGAAATGCTAGGAAATTGGTCTTTCGGTGATTATTTTAAAGAAGAAGCTATTTCTTGGGCATGGGAATTATTAACTGAAGTTTATAAGATTCCCGTTGATCGTTTATATGTTACTGTATTTGAAGGTGATTCCAAAGATAACGTACCAATGGATTCGGAAAGTTTTGAAATCTGGAAACGTTTTATCGCTGAAGACAGAATTATTTTGGCATCTAAAAAAGATAATTTTTGGGAAATGGGTGATACAGGACCATGCGGCCCATGTACTGAAATCCATGTTGATTTACGTTCTGAGAATGAAAGATCAACCATTCCTGGAAAACAATTTGTCAACGAAGATCATCCTCAAGTGATTGAAATATGGAACAATGTATTCATGCAATTCAATCGTAAAGCAAATGGATCTCTTGAACCACTTCCTGCAACACATGTTGACACAGGGATGGGGCTTGAAAGATTAGCTATGGCACTTCAAGCAAAGCAATCAAATTATGATACTGATTTGTTTCAAACTTTAATCAATCACATGGTTAAAGTATCTGGAATTAAATACGGTGAAAAAGAAGAAACTGATATAGCACTTAGAGTTATAGCTGATCATATTCGTGCTATTTCTTTCTCAATAGCAGACGGTCAAATTCCATCTAATACAGGTGCAGGATATGTTATTCGTCGAATTCTAAGAAGAGCCGTAAGATATGGCTACCAAACACTTGGATTAAAAGAACCTTTTTTATGTGACTTATCAGGTGTACTTTCAGAAGTTATGGGTGAAGCATTTGAAGAACTAATAACTCAAAAAAGTTTAATTCAAAAAGTAATTAGAGAAGAAGAAATAAGCTTCTTTAGAACACTTGAATTAGGAATTAAACGAATTGAAAATATAATTGAAACGACAAGAAAAAATGGAGATTCAGTCATAAATGGATCTTCCATATTTGAATTATATGACACATTCGGATTCCCTGTTGATTTAACATCATTAATCGCTAGAGAAAATAACTTAAGCATTGATGAAATTGCTTTTGACAAAGAATTGCAACAACAAAAAGATAGATCTAGAGCAGCAACTGCAATTGAAACAGATGATTGGGTTCAATTAAAACCAGATATCACAGTTGAATTTATTGGATATGACAATACATATGCTCAGGTTGAAATAATCAAGTATAGAAAAGTAATTCAAAAACAGAAAGAATTTTTCCAAATTGTATTCAATCAAACTCCATTTTATCCTGAAGGAGGTGGACAAGTTGGAGATTCTGGATACATTGAATTAGATGGAGTAAAAACTTCAATTTTTGACACTAAAAAAGAAAATAATTTAATTATTCATTTGTGTGAAAAAATGCCTGTAAATCCAACAGGGATTTTCACAGCTCAGATAAATGAATTAAAAAGAAAAAATTCAGCGAATAATCATTCTGCTACTCATTTACTTCACTATGCTTTACGTACTGTTTTAGGGACACATGTCGAGCAAAAAGGATCTTTAGTAAATTCTTCAAGTTTACGTTTCGATTTTTCACATTTCTCTAAAGTAACAGATGAAGAAATTGAAAAAATTGAAGCAATGGTTACTGAAGCGATTAGAGTAAACATTACACTTGACGAAAGAAGAAATACACCGATAGAACAAGCTAAAGAAATGGGTGCAATGGCTTTATTTGGTGAGAAATATGGTGATTCTGTTCGCGTAATTAAATTTGGTGATTCAGTTGAATTATGTGGAGGAATTCACGTTCCAACAACGAGTCAAATTGGTTTATTCAAAATTACAGTTGAAACTGCTGTTGCTGCTGGAATAAGAAGAATTGAAGCAATATCTGGAGAAACAGCTGAGAACTATTACAAGGACAAAGCGAATAAACTTGATTCTATCTCAACATTTTTAAAAAATCCGAAAGATTTGCAGAAAATGGTTGAAGATTTAATGACAAATAATATACTTTTAACCAAACAATTAGAGCAATTTCAAAAAGAAAAAGCGAAACTTGTTAAAGCCGAATTAAAGCGAAAAATTAATTCAATAGGCGAAATAAATTTCTTAGGAGAAATCGTTGAATTAGATGGCGGATCAATTAGAGATATACTTTACCAATTAAAAGGAGAAGTTACTAATTTCTTTGGTGTATTAGGTGGAAAAGAAGGTGATAAATGTACATTAAGTATTATTGCTTCTGACGAAATAGTTACTTCAAAAAACATTGATGCCGGAAAAATAATTAGAGAAGTTTCTAAACACATTCAAGGTGGCGGAGGTGGACAAGCTTCTTTTGCGACTGCTGGTGGAAAAAATGCGGCTGGACTAAGCCTAGCAATTGATGAAGTAAAAAGTAAAATATAAATTGAAGGTTTTAATCGTTACTTATTATTGGCCACCAAGTGGTGGTTCTGGAGTTCAAAGATGGATGTATTTTGCAAAACATCTAGAAGAAAACGGAATTGAACCAATAGTAGTAACAATTAATCCTGAAAATGCTGCATTTGCATCGGTTGATTATTCTTTATTAGAACAAGTCAAACATGTGAAAACGCATTATACTTCAGGGGGATTTCAACTTTTAAAATTGTATTCTTTTTTAAAATCAGGAAGCACTAAAAAACAAATTCCTGTCGGTAATTTCGGAAACAAAAAGAAATCAATTTTTGACAAACTATCGGGGTACATAAGAGCTAATTACTTTATACCTGACGCACGAGTGGGTTGGAATAAAAAAGCAATTCCTTTAGTCGAAGAATTAATCAAAAAAGAAAATATAACGATTATAATAACTACTGGCCCTCCTCACTCTACTCATTTAATTGGATTAGAAATAAAGAAAAGACATAATCACATTAAATGGTTAGCTGATTTTAGAGACCCTTGGACAGAAGTGTATTACAATACTTTATTTAAGAAAAATAAAAGAGCGGACAAAAAAGATCGATCATTAGAACTAGAAGTATTAGAAAAATCTGATTTGGTTTTAACGATAGGTCCTTCGATGAAAGAACTATTAGAAAATAAAATTCCTCGTCAAAAAGATAAAGT
>CANJKA010000163.1 GCA_947474675.1 Flavobacteriales bacterium | reverse complement strand
TTGTATCAGCCTGTTCAGACATTAAAATGTTTTTCTCAATAATAATTTCATTGGCGTTTTTCTTGTGCTTGAATAATCGATAAATAAGGATTGTAAAAAGAAGAAATAACAAAGAACCGCCTATGAAGAAGTATATAACAATTTTTTGTTTGTTCACTTTTAATTCTTGTAGTTCATTTTTTTCGGCTAATTTTTCAAGTTCTATTTTGTTTTTTTCGTTCGAATATTTCGATTCCATTTCAGAAATAATCTTTGTTTTATCTTCATTAAAAACACTATCAGAGCAGCTTATATAAATCTCAGAATATTTTAAAGCTAAAGGTAAATTATTTAATTTTGAATATATTTTTCGAAGTAAACTGGCACTTTCTTTTTGTAAAGGAAGAAGGTGTAGATTTTCGGTTAATAGATATGATTTTTCACCATATTCTAGCGCTTTTTTTAAATTGAAAGATTTATCTTCTTTATTAGATATCAATAAAAACAATTCTGTTAAGTTTAAATAGGAGCTAATTAACATTTGTTTATCTCCAATCTCTTCAGCAATTTTAAGTCCTTTTAAAAATTGCTCTTTTGATTTTTTATAATTGCCTTGTAACTCAGTATTAATTCCAATATTTATATAACAATGATAAATCAAGCGATTATATGAAATTTGTTCAGCAATTTTAAGTGATTTATTAAAGTATTGATTTGATTTTTCGTAATTCTTATCCTGCATTAAAACTCCACCAATACAAGTATAGGATTCAGCAATCCCTCTTTTATTACCTAATTTTTTCTCTATATTTAATGATTGATTATAATAATCCGTAGCTTTATTAAAAAGTTTTTGTTCAAAATAAACATTGCCAATATTTCTATATAGCTGGGATGCCAATGTTTTATCTACCAAATCATCAGCTATTTTTAATCCTAATAAATAATTTTTGATTGCTTTTTCGTAATATCCTTGATCTTTGTAAGCTATACCAATAAACCGATATGCTTTTGCTTCATAAGCTTTAAATTTCTGAATTAATTTTCCGTTTTCTGATTTTACATAATCAGATGTTTGAGCAATATTTAAAGCGATAGTATAAAAATAAATAGCCGAGTCGATATTAATATTTTCATATTTTAGTCCTAGCTTGTCTAATAAAATATTAATTTTTGTAGTGTCATGTTTTGCTCTATTTAGTAATGGAATATTGTATTTTATTTTAGAGATATTTTGTGCACTTATTGTAAAATTTACAATAATAAAAAAAAGGATAAAAATATTTTTAACTGACCCAATATTCATAGTAGTAGAACGAACTTTTTTCTAATATACTAATTTTTTTATATAAAAGATGAATTTAATACATTTTTGGGTTAAAATTATTTTGATGTGCTAGAACGTATAAAACGAATTTTCATTAATTTAGTTATGAATAGAATTATCGTTTGATAATATTTTATTTATGAGCATTAAAACTGAAAGGGTGTGATATGTTAACGATGGGCAGAGTGTGGATCCTCTGATCAATAGGGCTTTGTATCGTCCTAAAAAAGTTTACACTTTTTGATTTAAATTCTAATTTTAACCACATCACCTCTAAATAAAATAATCCCACATTTTTTAAACTGAATTCGTTTTTTATAATTATAAAAATAGCTAAACCTGTTATTTTATCTTCTTACTAATTTCTTAAAAACTAAAAACAAATACAGTTATGAATACTCAAAACAGTCCAACTACTTTATAGTTTAAAAATCTACCAGTTGAATGCTTTTTTGCTTTTAAATTTATCGATTCATTTCCCATCCACCAGTTGAATGAAATTGATAAACATCTGTAGAGCCTTCAATAGGTTCTTCTTCTAAAATTTCCCATTCACCCTCCCATTTTCCTGAAGTGTGATTTAAATATCCATTGTAAATTACATTATGTCCTTCTTTGGTTGTGTCAATTTTTACTTCGTCATTTTCATCCATAGAATAAGAAACTGGGTATGTTACGACAAAATGAATTCGATCGTGCTCTATAAACCCTTTTACATTTGCTAAACCATCGTACAAATCTCTAAATTCATCATCGTAAGCTTTTCCTTCAAATGTACCGTTCGATAATTCAACATATAGTTCAAAATCAACATCTTCCATCACTCCGTATTCTTCGGGATTGTAAGAAAATTTTCCTTTCCAGATTGCTTGTGTTGGATTTGAATTACTCATTATTATAAACTTCATTTTGTTTGAGACATTAAAGGTCAGATTATTGTTTAAGTAAACCAAATTTATTGTAAAATTAAATTAATAATAGAGACTTAATATAAAACGTAAATAGATTACGTTCTTGAGTATTATATTTGCTTTACATTAAAACGACAGCCATGATATTATTCGGAAAAAACACTATGAAATACTCGCCAAGATACGTTATTTATCTAGCGATTATAAAATATTTAAGGGAAGAGCAAATCGCTTGTTTTAATTATGAATTACAACATACTTCAATACGTGAAACTCAACAATTTTTAAATATTGTAGAAAGATATTTTGATACTGATTTATTTAAGAATAAACCGTTGGTGTGGCAAGATATCTGGTTGTATTATTATTTAAAGCGAGATGAAAAATCGACATTTTGTAAAAAAGGGTTAGTGCAACAATATGAAAAGGAAATTATTTTACCGAAGAATATCGCTTTTAAAGAAATGTATGATAGTTATATGATTTTAGGGTTAGGTTAAATAATTTAATTTTGTTCTGCTGATCGAGCATATAATTTTTGAAGTTCTTCTTTTGTGGCAATATGTGAAATAAACAATTCTTCAATTTGATATCTTTTATTCAATAAATAGATAGTAGGATTTGAATTTTTATTTTCTAAAATTCCTAAATATGTTCTTTCACGGATTGTTGAATTTGGAAAGGTGTTATCTGCAATTAAAGTAAAGGCTTTAATTGTATCTCCTTCATTTATTACGATTTTTGGATTGTAAATTTTCCCTGAGTGAAAACCATTTTTACCTCTGAATCTATAAGACATGACACAAAAACCATCAATAATTTGTAGATAACAATCTGGTTCATCCATTTTAAATATCTCTATATTTTTGAAAGATTTTGTCGAATCTAAAATAAACATATTGTTTTTAGGATTTTCAGTCAAATTGATTGTGTCTCTTTGGCTGTTCATTTGAGAAAAAGAGCAGTAAGAAAAAGATGTAATGGCGATTGATATGATTAAGTATTTCATATTTTTTTTTCTTAAAACTACTCTTTTATTATTGGGTTTAATTTAATTTAACATTTATTTAACTAAATTATTATTTGTCATTTTATCTTTTTTAGGACATATAATAATTTTCCATAATCAACAATTTCACATATATTATTTTCAAGATCTTTTTGAATACACTTTAATTCATAGATTTCTAAATCCTCATTTTTATACTTATATGCAAAAATTTCTGTTTCTGATTTAGATTTGCCAAATGCGATTTGATCTACATCTAAACCGGGGCCAGTATAACATAAAACGGCACTGTAAAAAGTGAAGTTTTTCAACCCACTAATTTGCCCATCCGATTTAAACTCTACAATTTCACCCGCTTCATTTTTATATGTTCCTTTGAACAATATTTCTTCTAAAATTGTTGGATTATCGATTGTGATTTTATCATTCATTTTTATAAAAACCTGATTTTTTATCTTGATTTTTGTTTTGTTTATCACTTCTATTTCGTCACCTTTATATTCTAAGTCTTCGGACCAGAATTGGTAGCTATTTCCTTTTTTAAGGATCACTAAATTTGGTCCACCATCATAAAAGCCAGAAACCATTCGTGTAACGCTTAATGTCGAAGTAGGAATTTTGATACATGATTCAAGCATTCCATTTGGTAATCGAGGAGATTTTGTTTTTTGAACACTTTTTATATATGTTTCATTGACCCAGAACCCCGAAAAAGGGATGGATGTTTTTTGGGTTTTATAATTTTCAGACGTCTTTGATAAAGGATCTTTTTGAGTACAAGAAATGAGAACAATGAAAAGCAATAAATAGTTTTTTGTCATGAATTTAATTTAGAATTTTAAACAAGATCTGATGCTAAAATTGCATATCCAAAATTATCTGACCAGCCCGATTTTAATGGAAGTAATTGACGTTTCCTTCCTTCTAAAATCATACCTGCTTTTTCTATTACTCTTATTGAACCGGTATTTCCTACTGCACATCCAGCCTCAATTCGATGTAATTTTAATTCAGAGACACAATGTTTAATAACTGTTTTTAATGCTTCAGTAGCATATCCTTTGTTCCAGAATTGAGGATGAATTTTGAACCAAACTTCTGCATTTTTATATTTTTCTTTCCCTAAATTAATTCCAATTATTCCAATAAATTGATTTGTTTTTCTTTTAATTGAAAAAGTGTATTTCACTTGTTTTTCTTTTTGATTTTCAGAAATCCAATTTAAAAGTATGATCTCAGTTTCCTCTCTATTTTGAGGGATTCCTAAAAGATTGAATTTATCTGTTTCAGGATTAATAAGTAGATCGTGAACTGAAATTAAATCATCTATTTGAATTGGATTAAGCGTTAGTCTTTCGGATTTTATTGGGATCATGTTTAAATCAATTATCTGGCAAAAAATATTAATTAAATATATAAATAATTAAATTAACAACCACTTTCTCTGGTAAAATTAACAGGTGCAAACGTATTTATATTTTTTAAACCACAGATTAACACAGAGTTTTTTTCACTGAGTTTCGCAGACACGAAGCAGGCACGAAGTTAAAATTTTTAAAAGTGTTATGCAAAAACTCAATGAAACTCCTTTTTTTAGCTCCTTTCTTACTCTGTGTTAAAAATACATTCTATTTCCACAGAATTCAAATGCATTGACCCTGGTAATATTAGCTATATTTTTTTCACCCTTTTTAATGATCATTTTGAATACAGTTTTATTTACCAATCATTCTCTACAAATTTTCAATCCGAATCCATAACTAATAAATAAATTTGTTACAGGTTTAATTTCTGAAAAAGTGGTTAAACTAGCTGTTGGTCTTGCTTCTAAAAAGACATGAAACATTTTTAAAAACGGGTCTGTTTTCCCTAATCTATAATCTATACCCAAAGGAATATAAGTAGATCCAGTAAAAGATGCTTTGTTTTTAAATGTCGAATAATATCTTGTTGAATTATTTAAACTTGGATCTGTGTTTGTTCCTGAATATGTTCTATCAAAAGAATATTCAATCTGAGTTGTGTTTTTGTAGCTTTTACCTAAAGATATTCCTAATCCTGAATAAAAAGACAACCTTTTATCGGAGTTAATTTTATATAATCCAGAGAAATCAACTTGTAATTTCTTAGATGAATTAAGCATTGAGTATGTTTCTTTTGTTATTACTTCAATATCATTTTGTGAATTATAATCTATTCCTGTTTTTGAAAACAATCCACTTAAATTATTATTCTTAGCGTAATTTAAGCCAATCCTAAAAGTTGATTTTTCTCGAAATTTATTTTTTGATTTATCTTTAAATTCAAATCCAAAAAAAACCGCTCGACAAACAGATTGGTATGTAGGAAATATTTTTTCAGCTTGATAATTTGACAAATCTGAATATTGTAATTGCCAATAATAGATTTGATTCTCATAAGAGGCAGAGCTTTCTTGCATTGATAGTTTCATTAAATCTTCAAAGCTTCCTTGATGAGTTTTAATATTTTGATTTGATATTGAACCAGAAACAGAATTAATAATTAATTTCTTAGGTCTTGTTTTTATCGCATTTTGAGCAGTTAAGTTAAAAACAAACAAACTTGAAAAAAGAGTGATTTTTAGGTGATTCGATTTCATAATTTTTATTTTGGTTAACTATATTAACTTTTCTTTTTATTAATTATTGTAACTGATAGTCTATTTTTTATTAAACTCTTTTTACATTTGTTTATGAAAATGAGGCATTACGAAAACTTACACATTCCTTTATGGTTAATTAAAGACACCTGTTGGATGATGGAATGGAAAGAAGTTGGTGTTGTAATGATTATTCCAACTTTACTGGTTTCAATAGTTTTACTTATTATTTCTTGGAAAAAGCAAGAAGATGAATTTTGGATCAATTTGGCAATTACTTTTTGGATACTAGCCAATTCATATTGGATGATTACTGAATTCACGAATCATCTTGAATTGAAAACATTTGCTTTAATTCCATTTATATTAGGAATGATTTGCGTTTCTTACTTTTATTTTAAACGATTTATCACAAAAGTAAAGTAGAAATAAAGGACCACAATGAGTAGTCCTTTATTATAGAGATCAAATCTTTGCATATCGTTTTGATCATATTTTAATTCATTTTTTACATTCCTATAATGTGCTGAATTTCTATTTCTGTAATGTTTCTTTGTAATCCTGTTTTATTGAGATAAGTTCTGTTTACAAGTCTTCCATGTATGGCTAATTGTTTTCCTTTTTGTCCATAGTTTTCTATGAATTGAGCTATATTTCCCCAAGCAAAAACACGATGCCATTCTGTGCTTTTTTCAACTTTACCTTCTGTAGTTTTGTAATTTTTATCGGTTGCAATACTAAATCTTGCTACTTTATTTCCATTATCAAATTGGGTAATTTCTGCGGTCATACCCATGTTTCCAATTAATGTCACACTATTTCTTGATGTCATCATGATCTTAAATTTTTTAATTAATTTTATTTTAAAGGATTACTAGATCGTTCACTTCCACTTCTGAGATGTATTTTTTTTCACCTTCTTTGTTTTTGTAAAATCGAGTTACCAATTTCCCTTCTATGGCCATCCCCATTCCAACAGAGCCTAATTCTTCTAACACATGAACCCAACGTCCCCAAGCAGATAACTGATGCCATTGATTTCTACTTTTCGTTTTTCCGGTTTCATCTAAATAGGTTTCTTTTGTCGACAAAGTAAATTGTGCTATTTTACGACCGCTTTCTAGTTCTACTACTCTAGGAGTTGAACACATTTTTCCGATTAAATTGACGTGGTTCATAGTGTATATTATTTAGATTTTTTTACTTCAGTTTCTTCTACTTTATCGTCTATTTTCTCCGAATTTTTTGAAGAAATCAAGAGAAAGTCAGTCACTTCAATATCTGTAGTATATCTTTTTTCTCCATCTTTTTCATACATTTTATTGACGATTTTCCCTTCAATCATTAATTCTTGACCTTTCACAACCATTTTTGTAATTCGTTCAGCTGTTTTCCCCCAAGCAACTAGATTGTGCCATTGAGTATTTTCATGCCATTGTCCATTTTTATCTTTGTAACTTTCATTAGTTGCAAGAGAAAATCTTGATAATACATAATCTTTAGATGCTCCAACCGTTTGAAGTTCTGGGTTTTTACTAATTCTACCAATTAAATTTACTTTGTTTCTTAACGTGTTCATACTACTTGTTTTTTATTTACGCCAAAGACGAATGAGTTATTTTGTAACCTATCAGAAGTTGTTATCTGATTTCGACACTGCAAAGTTTGGTAGAGTTCAAAACTTTATTCGATTTTTAATTGATTACTGTCGAATGTCTTTCGTTTGTAAATGGTTATTATCGGATATAATACTGATTTAAAGTAAATTAATCACGAAAAATAAAAACTAAATATTTTTTAATTAATTGTATTTTTTATATCATTAAGTTATATTTCCCTCCTTTTAAATTTAAAAGAGTAGTTGAAAAAAAGTTGCGTTTTAACATATCAAAAATAGTATGCTTACAAATGCCTTCATTGTAAACAAATAGATTTATTTCATACTCAATTTTTCCATTTATTAAAAAGGTTGTACCTTTGCTGCAAATTACATCGCTTAATAACAGGCGAAAACAAATTAGATTTAAAATTAGATATGAAAAG
>CANJKA010000162.1 GCA_947474675.1 Flavobacteriales bacterium | reverse complement strand
TTAAAAAACACACACCTTGATTTCTTAAAAGTCAATGAAAACGCATTAAGCAAGTGTTTTTACGTAGTAAATTATTTTTAACGAAGACAAAATTCAAGTACTGTATTTATGAATTCGATAGGACATTCTGAATGAACCCAATGTCCTGCATTGTTTATTGTTATCAAATTCATGTCGGGAAATTGATTCTCTAATTGATCTAAATCGTCTTCTAAAATGTAATTTGATAATGCTCCACGTATAAATAATGTGGGAATAAATAGTTCTTTTTCAGGTAATTTGGCGAGAATATTATTCATTTCTCTGTCTAAAACTTGAATATTCATTCGCCATTCTAATATTCCTTTTTCTTTCCAATACAGATTTTTCAATAAAAATTGGCGAATTCCTTTGGATTCAATATGTTTTGACAAAATTTGCTCCGCTTCATTTCTCGTATGAATTTTATTTAAATCGATTGAATAAAGTCCTTTTAATATTTCAGCATGGTGCATTGGGTATTCTTTTACTCCAATATCAACAATTATTAATTTTTCGACAAATTGTGGATGTTCTTGAGAAAAACGAATGGCTGTTTTTCCTCCCATGGAATGACCTAATAAAATTACTTTTTTTAAATCTAAATCTTCAAATAATTCAAATAAATCGGCCGACATTAAATCGTATGAAAAATCATCGTTCCAGTCACTATGTCCATGATTACGTTGATCAACAAGAATTACACGATAGTATTCTGATAATTTTTTAGCATGAGTTTGCCAATTATCAGAATTCCCAAATAATCCATGAAGTATAACCATAGGTTGTCCTTCTCCAATTTCTCGGTAATGTAATTTCATTGATTTTTAAGCTTATTTTGAAAAAAATTGAATAATTTATTTAAAGTTTAATTCGTAAAAAAGCGAGAAATTAAATTTAAAAAATTAGGAATTTCAATTTTAGAAGTGGATGTTTTTATTTTACATTCTTCCTCATTATCTGAACATTTTGAGTCAGATGAACATTTAGATTCTGATGAACATTTTTCATCAGATGAAGAACAAGTGAACTCTGTGGAAGATGTTTTCCCAACTGTAAATTGCTTTTCATTCATTTTTGAAACCAATTCTACAATTTTATCGACTGTAATTTTATCTTTATCAAATGCAATTTTTGCCGTATTGGATTTTCGTCCTTTTTCAAAATCAAATTCAACTGAACAAACAGCTTTTGTTGCAAATAATTCTTTTCTAATACTCGCACCACATCCCATAACACAAGTCATTCCTTCTACTTCCATAGAAAGAATACGATTTGCTTTAACAGAATGGATTATTGGTTTTTCAACTTTTTTAAGAACAACAGGTGTTTTCTCTGATGTACAAGCTCCTAAAAGAAGTAGACTGAATAGAAATACAAATTGTTTTTTCATTATTATAAGTCTTTAAGATAATTTGACAGTGAATCAATTAACTTTTAATTTTTGTAAAAGTAACTTATTCAATCGTGATTTCTAAATAAAATATGTTAAAAAGTTAAAATTTAAATCAAAGTTTATTTTCTGAGATTTTTCATGTCCTTTTTTCCGTTTTTTTAATTAAAGATTCTATCCATATTTTTTCTTAACTTTGCCACTAAATTACTCTCATGATTATTAAAGAAGCAACATTCGTAGTATCCAATTCTGATTACAGATTATGTCCAACTGATGGTAAACCTGAATTTGCCTTTATTGGTCGTTCAAATGTTGGGAAATCTTCTTTAATTAACATGTTAACAGGAAATAAAAAATTAGCTAAGACTTCAGGAACTCCTGGTAAAACTCAGTTAATCAATCATTTTGAAATTAACAAAGATTGGTACTTAGTAGATTTACCGGGTTATGGGTTTGCAAAAGCTTCTAAACAAGCTCGTGTAAAATGGGAAATTTTTATTTCTGAATATTTGGTAAATAGAGAATCTTTAATGAATGTTTTTGTGTTAATTGATTCTCGTTTAGAACCTCAACAAATTGATTTAGAATTTATGAATTGGTGTGGACAAAAACAAATTCCATTTTGTATTGTTTTTACTAAAATTGATAAAATTTCGAGTTCAGTTTTAGGAAAAAATTTAGCAAAATACAAAAAAGAAATGCTTAAATCGTGGGATGAAATTCCTCCAGTTTATACTTCGTCAAGTGAATCTGCATTTGGAAAAGAAAAAATATTAAATTACATCGATTTAATTAATACTTCTTTGAAAGAAGTAAATAAATAAATCTTTTTATATTTAAAAGGGGTTGTCTTAAAAGTAAATGAATTGTGTTTATTACAGATTTACAAATTATTAATTTGTTTTGTAAAGCAATTTGTATTTCCAAATCATCCCTTCAATTCATTAACATTCGTTCTCCGAAAGTATACTTTCTCTTATCGCTCAAAAAAAATAAAAGGCTGTCATTTTGCGACAGCCAATCATTTTTTTATTTTATGATTACTTGTTGAGTAAAAGATTCATTATTTCCAGCTACAGTTATTATATATGATCCTTTTTCTAATTCATTTACTGGTATATTAATTGTCTGAAAACCTGATAAATTTGTGTAATTGTTTGAATTTACCACTCTTCCTGCAAGGTCTATTATTGAAACTTCATATTCTGAATTGAATGAATTAAACGATATATTTATTGATTCAGTAGCAGGATTTGGATATACTTGCATTGAAATGTCATTTTTTTTCTCATTTATTCCAACGCTCTCTAATTTGTATTGTTTTGCATTAACAACCTCTTTTGTTGCATAATCAATTAGTACAACAGTAACATATAAATTTGCTTCAATTGCTGTACTTGGAACGGTATAGTTGAAGGTATAATCAACTACTTGGCCATCTGAAATTGAAACTGGTACCGAATTATATTGACCATTAAAACTACCTAATAAAGCACGTCCAACATGTGGATAAACCATATCAGCTGCTAAAACAACTGATGGTAAATCTTCGAATCCACCCATTGCTCCATATCCACCTCCTGAATAATAATTATGTTGATCATAACCACTCTCTGTTCCTACTACATTATCTTCTGATAGTATTGCAGCTAAACGAAAATTACTACTTGCAAATTGTGTTTTAAATGTTGCGATTGCATTTATACTGTAAATAGAACCTGATTTTGTTGCCGTTGCACTCATAGCTGCTGGAGGAATTAAATTTATTCTTTCTGCATAATTTATGTCAAATTCTTCGGTGCTCGCATCAATACCTTTTACTGATCTATCTACATTTGCACTTGGATAACCTGAAAAATTAACGCCTGAATTATAGGCACCGACTACCATTGGATCACCATTGTGAACTGCTATTCCAATAAATCCTGTTGGATGATCAACGTATGCTTTATTCATGGCAACTAAACCTCTAACACAAAATCCACACCATGTTCCTGTACCTTCTTCGAATAAAACATTTTTTTCTGCTAAACTACTAACGGAATTTATTTTTTCAGTTGCCGTGTTTAAAGTTGGGTCTGTAGTATCTGTTGTGCTATTAACTTCTGTTATTGTTACTGTTATTGTTTTTTCAACAACACTTGAATAATTAACCAAAGTTGGGTGATCTATTGTAATTGTTTCCCCAGCCGCTATAGTTACAGGTATAGTTGAATTATGGGATGCACCATCATTCCAATCTGCTGTAATTGAGGTTATTGTATTTGAACCATCATTTTTAATAGTTAATGATAAAGTATTATCTGAGTTGATTAAAGCATATCGATTTAAATCTGTATTTTTTAATATTATATCGTTTGAGATTAATGTTCTAACAATGACATTATCTATTATCATGAATCTTTTATTAGTTGAATTATTTCTAAATGCAATATATATTGTTTGACCTGAATATGCAGATAGATTGATTGTTCTGTTTGTTAAATCTACCGGTGTCGTACTTTCGTTATAAATAGAAGGTGAAGTGAAGTCTGCTACTGTATTTCCTGTTGTAGAAATATATATTTCATAAGATTCTAAATCAGTGGTACTTCCTGACATTACATCGTATTGTAAACTAAATCCAGTTAAAGGTATTGTAATTGCTGGTGTAACTAACCAATCATTTGATGTTCCTGCGGGTGTATAGGAACTCATCGATAGCATTACATTTCCTGGTTCCGTCAAATTTAGTTGTGAACCTGATAATCCTGCCCATCCTTTAATTCCCATTAACGACGAAAAAGTTGAACTTGGTGTCAGTCCATCTTGATTGTATTGTGCCCAACCGATTGGTAAATTTGTAGATGCATTAAAGTTTTCATTAAAGATTGTTTGTCCAAAACTAAAAGTTGAAACAATTATCGCTGATATTGCTAATAGTTTATTTTTCATAATTTTTATTTTAAAAAGATTGTTTTAGTTCAAATTTAGGTATCATTTTTCTTGATTTTTTCCTATTATTGAAGTACTTATTGTATTCCTATTACGCGTTTTTTATCTACATAAATCTTATTTATTAGTGTTTATTATTGATTTTTACTGACTTTATAGATATAATTATTTTGATTTATTATTAACATTTTGTTAATTATTTATCATTTTTTTGTTTTATAATTTAAGACTTTATTTATCGAAATATCCTTAATAATAATTAATATTAAGTTTTTTCTTTCCTTTTTTATCGTTGCTCGCAATAAAATCAACGAATATAAATTTCTGATAAACAATGTATTATATATTTTTCAACGTGTTTGACGATTGGAACACGCTCTATAAATTGAATTTTTATTCAGGAACAAATGTCAGAAGTTTGTAGTCCCAATTGATTGTTGGGTTTTAAACTATAACTTTTTATATTCTTAATATATATGGAAAATCAAATTCAAATATTCGATACAACTTTACGTGATGGTGAACAAACTCCAGGTGCTAAGTTAAATATGCCTGAAAAAATTGAAATTGCTTATCAATTAGAAGCTTTAGGTGTAAATGTTATTGAAGCAGGTTTTCCAATTTCAAGTCCTGGAGATTTTGAGGCGGTTCAGGAAATTTCTAAACGTATTAAAAATGCAAGTATTTGTGCTTTAACAAGAGCTGTTGTGAAAGACATTGACGCAGCTGCAGAAGCATTGAAAGGAGCTGCGAGTCCACGAATCCATACTGGTATTGGAACTTCTGATTTTCATGTTTATTCTAAATTGAATATGAATAGAACTTCGGTTCTTGAACATGCTGTTGCGGCTGTGAAGTATGCGAAAAATTATGTAGACGATGTTGAGTTTTACGCTGAAGATGCAGGTAGAACTGATAATCAATATTTAGCTAGAGTGGTTGAAGCGGTCATTAAAGCAGGTGCTACAGTTGTTAATATTCCTGATACTACTGGATTTTGTTTACCTGAAGAATATGGAGCTAAAATCAAGTATTTAACTCAAAATGTGGTCGGTATTGAAAGAGCAATTATTTCTGCTCATTGTCACAATGATCTTGGTTTAGCAACTGCAAATGCAATTTCAGCAATTGAAAATGGTGCTAGACAAATCGAATGTACAATAAATGGAATTGGTGAAAGAGCGGGTAATACTTCTTTAGAAGAGGTTGTTATGATCATGAATAAACACGCTAGATTGAAGTTTTTACACACAATTAATTCGAAGTTATTATTTGGGACAAGTCAAATGGTTTCTGAGTTAATGAACATGCCAATTCAAGCAAATAAAGCGATTGTTGGATCGAATGCTTTTTCTCATTCTTCAGGAATTCACCAAGATGGTTTTTTGAAAAATCCTGAAAATTATGAAATCATTTCTCCTGAAGAAGTAGGAGCAACATCTTCTCATATTGTTTTAACTGCAAGAAGTGGAAGAGCTGCTTTAACATTCAGATTAAAAAATATTGGGTATGATTTTACCCGTGAAGAAATTACAGCTTTATATCCAAGATTTCTTGAAATAGCGGATAAAATCAAAGAGGTAAACGATGATAATCTTCATCAAATGGCAGTTTTGGTTAAAGAGTTTTCTGCTCAAAATTCGTTAACAGCTTAAATATTAAAACACTTATATATGAAGACATTAGTCGAAAAAATATGGAATAAACATGTTGTAAAACAAATTGATGATAAAGAATGTGTTCTTTACATCGATAGACATTTTATTCACGAAGTAACTAGTCCACAAGCTTTTAATGTGCTGAAAGAAAAGGGTGTTCCTGTTTTTCGTATTGATCAGACGACTGCAACTGTAGATCACAACATTCCGACATTATTACAAGAACTTCCAATTGAACAAACTGAATCTAGAATTCAAGTTGATGAATTGAGAAAAAATTGCATCGAATTTGGTATCCCTTTATTTGATATTGGAAATGAAAAACAAGGAATTGTTCATGTTATCGGACCTGAATTAGGTTTAACAGTTCCTGGTTCTACAATCGTTTGCGGCGATAGTCATACTTCAACTCACGGTGCATTCGGAGCAATAGCTTTTGGTATCGGAACTTCAGAAGTTGCAACTGTTTTAGCGACTCAATGCGTTATTCAATCTCAACCCAAAACAATGAAAATTGAAGTCAAAGGAAAACTTTCTACACATGTTACTTCGAAAGATGTTATTCTTTACATTATTGCTCAATTAGGAACTGCAGGTGCTACTGAATATTTTGTTGAATTCTCTGGAGATACTTTTGAAAATATGTCTATGGAAGAGCGTATGACGGTTTGTAACATGAGTATTGAAATGGGAGCAAGAGGAGGATTAATAGCACCGGATCAAGTTACGTTTGATTATTTAGCGAATACAAATTATTGGAATGAAAACAAAGAAAAATATGAAGTGGAATTGGTTAATTGGAAAGCCTTAAAAACAGATGAAGGTGCTAAATTTGATAAAATGGTTTCTTATAATGCATCTGATATTTCTCAAATTGTGACTTATGGAACAAATCCTGGAACGGGTATATCGATAGATTCTATTATTCCTTCTGTAGATGGAGGATTAGAATATATGGAATTTGAAAAAGGTCAAACACTGGCTGGAACTGAAGTTGATTATGTGTTCTTAGGTAGTTGTACAAACGGTAGAATTGAAGATTTACGGTTGTTTTCTGAATTAGTGAAAGGTCATCAAAAAGCAGATAATATTACTGCTTGGATTGTTCCTGGTTCTAAACAGGTTGAACTTCAGTGCGTTGAAGAAGGAATAGATCTTGTTTTAAAACAAGCTGGTTTTGAATTACGTCAACCTGGTTGTTCAGCTTGTTTAGCAATGAATCCAGATAAAGTTCCTGCTGGAAAATTATGTGTTTCAACATCAAATAGAAATTTTGAAGGAAGACAAGGGGTAGGAGCAAGAACAATTTTGGCTAGTCCAGTTACTGCTGCAATTGTTGCTGTTACAGGAAAAATAATATCATTTAAGGAATTTGAAAAATTAGGATATGGAAAAAATTAATGAGATAAGTTCAAAATATACAGTATTACCAATTGAAAACATTGATACCGATCAAATTATTCCTGCAGTACATTTGAAATCAATTAATCGATTGAATTTTGGTCAACATTTATTCTCTCACTGGAGAAAAGATGATAAATTAAATTTAAGCGAATGGCCCGTTGAGGGTAGTGTCAATAAAATTCTTTTAGCAGGTACTAATTTTGGGTGCGGTTCTAGTCGTGAGCATGCTGTTTGGGCTTTATATGATTATGGTTTTCGTGCCGTTCTTTCTGTTAAAATAGCTGATATTTTTACATTAAATTCACTGAATAATGGTTTATTACCGATTGAAATTGACCAAGAGTCATACGATTATTTAGTTAAAAATGAATTAAATGAAGAGATTAAAATTGATTTAAATGCTCAAATTGTTTCAATTCCATCTTTGAACAAAGAGATTCATTTTGATATTTCACCTTTCAAAAAAGATTGTTTATTAAGTGGATTTGATACGATTGATTATTTGTTAAATTCTCAAAGAGAAATCGAGAATTTTGAATTAGCGAGATAAAATTAG
>CANJKA010000161.1 GCA_947474675.1 Flavobacteriales bacterium | reverse complement strand
TTGATGCATTTTGAAAAATCTGAAGTCATATATGGATGACTTAAATCTTTTTCTCTGTCTAAATGATTTTTACCCTCTGGATAACGAACATTTCTAACACCAACTTTCGCTGCTACACTTTGTAATTCACAATTATTATTGACTTCACATGTCAAACAATCCAATGGATGATCTGTCAAAACTAATTCTACAATATTCTTTCTTAATTTTAGAATTCGATCACTGTGAGTATAGATATATGAATTTGGGATAACGGGCGTATGACAAGAAGCTTGAGATTTAGCTACCCCACCTTCTAATAAAGCGACATCAACACTACAAACTCTACACGAACCAAAAGGATCTAAATTCGGAGCATCACAAAGTGTCGGTACAAAATCTTGACCTAAATGTCTTCTTGTAAAACTTAAAATGGTTTCACCTTCAATTATCGAATAAATCGTATCGTTGATATATGCTGTTAATGCCATCGTTAATCTTTTTTAAAGTAAGGAGACAATTCGTCTTCAAAATATTTCATTGCATTTTTTATCGGTAACGGAAGTCCACCTCCAAGTGCGCATAACGAACCAACTTCCATTGTTTCCAATAAATCGTCCAATAAGCTTTTATCAATTTTATAATTGTCTTTGACCGCTTTTTCAATCATTTCAGCTCCTCTCGTTGAACCTAATCTACAAGGAAAACATTTACCGCAACTTTCATGAGCCGTAAATTTGAAAAGATGTTCAACATAATTAATCAAAGGATATTCTTCAGGTAAACAAACAATTGAAGCGTGTCCAAGTAAAAAACCTTCTTTTGCGAATGAATCAAAATCAACCGTTAAATCGTTTATTTTACTTACGGGCACTAATCCTCCTAAAGGTCCACCAATATGCATTGCCTTAACTGGTTTTCTAAATCCACCACCTAATTCATTGATAACAGTTGACAAAGGAGTTCCCATATCAACTTCATAAATTCCAGGTGTTTTAAAATGACCATCCAATGAAATTAATTTTGTTCCAGAAGATTTAGCTGTTCCAATAGCAGCATATGCTTTTCCTCCATTTTGAAAGATGAAAGGTAAATTCGCTAAAGTCTCAACATTATTTACAGCTGTAGGTTTATTAAATAATCCTTGTTGAGTTGGATAAGGAGGACGAATACGAACTTCTGGTCTTTGTCCTTCAATAGATGAAAGTAAAGCCGTTTCTTCTCCGCAAATGTATGCTCCTTGTGCTCTTATAACTTTAAATTCAAAATTAAATCCTGAACCATTAATATTTAAACCTAATAAATTTTCTTTTCTTAATTCATCAATACAATCAGAAATTATTCCAACTGATTCAGGATATTCACCTCGAATATAAACGATACCGAAATCTGCTCCTGTAATATATCCAGCAATCATCATCCCCATTAATAATGCATGTGGACGATTCTCCATAATGTAACGATCTGAATAAGCACCCGGATCACCTTCATCGGCATTACAAACGATAAATTTTGAATCCGATTCTGCATTTTTACACGATTCCAATTTAAAAGCCATCGAAAATCCTGCTCCACCTCTTCCTCTTAATCCCGAATCTTTTAATTCAGAAAGTAAGTCCATTGCTGGTGTTTGAATGCAAGAATTAAATATTTTATAATACTCTTTGATAGAACCATATTCAGCAGTTAAAATTGGATTTCCAATACTTCCTACATTATAGGTTTCAACACTTGATGTATTTCCTTTTTTAATATCTTCTATAGAATCAATGTCAGTTCCAGAATAATTACTTCCCGCAATATGAAAAGCACTATTTTCATGACATCTTCCTAAACAACACATTTCTCCGATTTCATTCGAAGAATATTGTTTGTCAATTTTAGTTCTTAAGTCATCTTGAGTTCCAGCAGTCATACAAGCAGATCCATTGCACACATAAACTTTCTTGCCTTGATTTTCAGGCTTTAAAAAATCATAAAATGAAACAGTCCCATATACAGTTGATTTTCCAACCAAAAACTCTTCTCTCAATTTTTCTAGAGCTGCAGGATTAGGAGTCCCTGTTTCTGACGCAGCTATTCCTAATTCTTCAAACAAATTTTTATTACTTGTTTTTCTACCCAGTAGATGACTTAAATTATTTGACATCGCTTTTAACTTTAACCTTCCCAGTTATTAATTGATCATTGTCAATTTCCACCTGTTGAGGATTTGAATAAATAGTAAATTTAGTATTTCGACAAAATGCCATTAATGTTATCCCTGCATCTTGAGCATTATCAATTGCTAACGAAGAAGGTGCTGAAACAGATGCTAAAAAAGGAATTCCAGCCGATTTCGCTTTATTCACGATTTCGTATGAAATTCTTCCACTAACTGTCAAGCATTTTACCTTATCTAATAATTGATTATTGATCAAGTATCCAATCACTTTATCAACCGCATTATGGCGACCAATATCTTCTTGGACAACTAACAATTCTCCATCAATTGTAAATGCTCCAGCAGCATGAGTTCCTCCAGATTGTTTAAAATCATTTTGGTTCTCGCTCACTTTTTGAAACATTTCAGAAATTAGATTTGGTTTTAAAATTGCGGAATTAATTACAGAAACGCACTCTAAATCAGACAGTGAAGTTTTTCCGCAAACTCCACAAGATGAAGATGAAATAACATTTCTAGTTCCAGAGAAATCAGATAAAATCAATTCATTTGGAACTTTAACATTCACAGCTGTAATACAGCCATTTTCATTTATAGAAGAAATATCAATAACAGGCGAGAAATTTTGATCTCTGATAATGTTTTCAGTAAACAATATTCCTCTCGCTAAATCCTTTTCGTTTCCTGGAGTTTGCATGGTTACTGTGAATGGAACTTCATTAACAGAAATACTCAAAGCAACTTCCACAGAAATAGCATCCTCAATTGCTGAGAATGCATTTTCATTAAAAAGGACACTGATATAGAATTCTATTTTCATTTAAGATAAACCTGTTATATTTCCATCATTGTCAATATCCATTCCTTCAGAAGCAGGAATAGCTGGTAATCCTGGCATTCTCATCATATCACCAACAATAGCAACAACAAATCCAGCACCATTCACTAATTCAAATTCACGAATATTGATGTCAAAATTAGTTGGTCTCCCTACTCTTTTTTCATCATCAGAAAATGATTTTTGCGTTTTAGCCATACAAACTGGAAAGCCGTTTACACCCAATTTATCAAACTCTTTTAATTGAGTTTTCGCTTTTGCTGAATACGTCACATCGTCTGCTCCATATATTTCAGTTGCAATCGTTTTTATTTTATCTTCAATAGATAAGTTCCAGTCATATAACTGTTTGTAATTGTTTGTTTTACTTTCAATTACATCAACAACAGCTTGAGCTAAGTTCATTGTACCGTTTCCTCCATCACCCCAACCTTTTGAGACAACAGCTTTCACGCCTAACGCAGCACATTTTTCAATGATATAATTGATTTCTTCTTCTGTATCCGTAAAGAAATTATTAATTGCAACAACAGCTGTCAAGCCAAATTTCTTACAATTTTCAATGTGTTTTTCTAAATTCTCAAAACCTTTTTGGATATACTCCATATTTGGCGTATTGTACTCATCAGGTTTAGCCCCTCCATGATGACGAAGTGCTCTAACAGTAGCAACAATCACTAACGCTTTTGGTTTTAATCCACCTACCGGACACTTAATGTCAAGGAATTTTTCAGCACCTAAATCAGCACCAAATCCAGCTTCAGTAACGACATAGTCACTTAAAGACATTCCCATTTTTGTCGCAATAATCGAATTCGTTCCTTGAGCAATATTCGCAAAAGGTCCACCGTGAATAATTGCAGGATTTCCCTCTAAAGTTTGAACTAAATTAGGTTTGATAGCATCTTTTAAAAGAATAGCCATTGCCCCTTCAGCTTTTAATTCTCTAGCGTAAACAGGAGTTTTATCGAAAGTATAACCGATAAATATATTCCCTAATCGTTTCTTTAAATCAGCAAAATCTTTTGCTAAACAAAGGATTGCCATTACTTCAGAGGCAGCTGTAATATTAAATCCAGTTTCTCTTGGAATTCCATTTGCAGTTCCTCCAATACCAATGACCATTTGTCTTAAAGAACGGTCATTCATGTCCATTACTCTTTTCCAAACAATCGTTCTTGGATCTATATTTAAATTACGAGTCTTACTTTGAATGTTATTATCGATTAAAGCAGAAAGTAAATTATTTGCTTTTTCAATTGCAGAAAAATCACCTGTGAAATGTAAATTAATATCCACCATTGGGATAACTTGAGAATATCCACCACCAGCTGCACCACCTTTCATTCCAAAAACAGGACCCAAAGAAGGCTCTCTTAAAACAACCATGGCTTGTTTCCCTATTTTATTTAAACCGTCTGTTAATCCAATAGAAACAGTTGTCTTACCTTCACCTGCAGGAGTTGGATTAATTGCACTTACTAAAATCAAATTACTTTGAGCAACTTTATTTTCATCAATTAAACTTAAAGGCAATTTAGATTTATACTTTCCGTAATATTCTAGATCGTCTCTATCAATTCCAATTTTATCAGCAATAATGTTAATGTGAGAAATCTCAGCAGTCGTTGCAATTTCGAGATCTGTTAATGGTTTTACACTCATAGTTTAATTTTTATATATAAGAGACTTACTATATGCTTGTTTTAGAATGCCTAAAATACTTTTTTTTTGAATTTAAAGTCGCATGTTTTTTTAGTAAAGATGTTTAAATTTTAACACATCTTAGAAATAACTATAAATCAATCGTTTAAATTTAAGAATATAACTGACATTTTCCAATTAAAAAACTATTTTTAATGAAAAAAAAGCAATAGAAGATTTAACAGTCTTGTATTGAATTATTTTTAAAGATTTAAATTAATTCATTATTTTAAGATATAATAACAAGTAAAATTCACCGGAATATCAATTTAAAAATCTTACGAATACATAATATTCACTTTTGCATCATCAAATTTTTACGAACTAATAATTTGATTTACATGTGTTTAAATATAACTCATGCAAAGAAAGGTTTCAAGCTTTCCATATTTAATCATCTGATACAATCAATCATCCCAACTTCTTTTGGGTGGTTGATTGTGTTGTGAGATTATATAGATGAGATAAAACTCACCTTACTCAATAATCTTGTAACTAAAAAAGCTGAAATTATGACATTTATTTATTGAAAAGCTTTCATTTTAATATTCTAAATGCGTATGCTCAGGTAAAATCCTGAATGAAATTATTAGAGTAAATAAAAATTCACATTTTGAAAAAAAATAAAAAAAACAAATGATATAATCGTTCAACTCGCAACTTTTTTTTATCTTCGAAATAGATTTAAAAATTAAAAATAAATATCAAATAAATGTTCCCAAAAATAATAATGATTTTAAGTGTGATAATTCTAGGTAATATCGGAATTATCTTGACATTTATGCCTGATGAAATTCTAAAACTTTTGAATTTAGTTTACCTATCGAATGAATTAAAAATAATTTTTCAAATTCTAGGAGCATTTTACTTTTCTTTTGCCATTTTAAATTGGATGACTCGATCAAGTTTAATGGGAGGTATTTATAATAAACCAATCGTTACAGCAAATCTAGCTCACTTTTCAATTGTTGGAATCGCTTTAATTAAAGAAATTATTTCAAATCCAAACTCGCCTACTTTTCTTTGGATCATGACGATGTTTTATACTTTCTTTGGAATTTCCTTTGGAATTTTAGTCAGTCGTCATCCTCTTTCTGAAAAAGTAGTTGTTATTCCTGAAAAATTGAATAAAAATAAAAAAAAACTATAAATTCTAATCTTAATTTTAGAACTCGTCTTTTCTATGAGATAAATCATGAAAAAAGTTTTATTTAAGTTCTATTTTTGTTTTTCGATGAGGAAATAAACGTAAAGCTATGATTGAAAATAAATTACTGACACCCCTTACAAATTCTGATTACAAAAACTATTTCAAAAATGGGGTTTCATACGAAGGGTATAAAACTAATTTGAGCGTCGACTTAGCAACTAACACGGATGAAGAAAAAGTTGGTTTTATTTCCTTAAATCAAAGCCGAATGAAAAGAGTCGATAAAACTTTTCAAATAACAGAAGAATTAGCTAGATTATTACAAAACATAAAAGATAAAGTATATTGGTTAATGATTTCTGAACATTGGTGTGGAGATGCATCTCAAAACATTCCTTCTTTCAATAAAATAGCTGAGTTAAGTGCAGGTAAAATTGAATTAAGAATTGTTTATAGAGATGAAAACACTGAATTAATGGATCAACATTTAACGAATAGTACCCGATCAATTCCTAAATTAATTCAATTAGACGAAGCATACAATGTCACAGGAGTTTGGGGTTCAAGACCTGTAGAAGCTCAAGAATTAATTATTAAACTCAAATCAAATCCATTAACTGCAGACACTTATGTAAATGAACTTCATTTATGGTATGCAAGAAATAAACAAATAGCTTTGCAAGGAGAAATAGTGAATTTGTTAAAATAATTTGTATTTTCTCTTCAGCAAATGTTAGAATAAAGCTTTGTCAAAAAGTGGTGATGGAAAAGAATAATTGCACTTTACTGGAGAAAATAATCTTCCCTAGAACAACCTTTGATCTAAATAAATTAAAGGAAAAAATTACTAATAAAACCTTCCACATTAAGTTGATCTAAATACCTATCTTTGAACTTAATTCAAACTCAAAAAACAAATCAATTTTAATGGAACCAAAAATAATATTCTTATTAGTCTGGCTTGGATTCGTAGTTTTTATAATTTTTACGTTTTATAAAAAAGGTCAGAAAGCGTTGTCAATTTTCCCAGACATATCTTCTCAATCAGTAAAGTTTCACGATAAAAAAGCGACAGGAAATTCAACTGAAGTTATCCGAAGAAAAGCTGGAAGTGCCAGAACTTCAATAGAAATTATTGTTACAGATAAAGAATTATGGATTAAATCTTCAGTTATGACTGCTTTCATAGCTTCACAACGCGATATTTTACATAAAATACTGATTAAAAATATTTTTAAAATATCAAGAGATAATAAGAAAATACTAATCGATTTCAAAATTGATAATGGAGATAAAAAGCAAATTATTTTGAGTATGAAAAATTCAGAAGACTTTCTTAAATCTTTAAAAAAATAAAATTTTATGTCTGATTACCTTGAGATTGAAGCAGAAGAATCTGAATACTTATACAAAGATACATCCCAAATACCCAATTCTGGATTTGGATTATTTTCTGCAATTGATATTATAAAAGGTGAAATCATTTCTGTCTTTGAAGGAGAAATATTACCAGATGGTGAAGCTGAAAAAAGAGCAAACAACGGAATTGACCAATATTTCATTAATTTACTTGATGGAACAATAATGGATTCTAAAAACATTGATTGTTATGCAAAACTAGCGAATGATGCTGAAGGATTTGGAAAATCTGGTTTTAAAAACAATGCTGAAATAGCTCTTGACAATGAAGATAATCCTTGTATAGTAGCCACAAAGAATATTAAAAGTGGAGATGAATTATTTTGTGGTTATGGAAAAAAATACTGGGAAAAACATGGTCAAAACTAAAATAGGTATGAAAGTAATTTCAACGAATGTTTCTAAACCTACCTCAATTATATGGTTGGGTCAGGAAGAAATAACTGGAATATATAAGTATCCAACTATAGATGATCTTTGTCTTAAGTCAGAATCTGTTGTTTCAGATCATGTAGAAGATTTAATTAATCATGGTGGTTTAGATAAAGCATGCTATTTATTTTCAGCTGATCATTATCCTTATTGGAAAAAACTTTATCCTAATCTAGATTGGAACTGGGGAATGTTTGGCGAAAATATTACAATCTCTAATTTAGATGAAGAATCAATACTAATTGGTGACGTACTTAAAATCGGATCCGCGATAGTACAGGTTTGTCAACCTCGTCAACCTTGTTATAAG
>CANJKA010000160.1 GCA_947474675.1 Flavobacteriales bacterium | reverse complement strand
CATACTTATTGTCATAATTGGATGCCTTCAAACCCTGCTGATTCTCCAGAATTACCTGAATACGATGACTACCATCATTTATTTCCAACGAATCAAAACAATGCGAACGCGCTAAGAAGTAATTATCCATTAGGTAAAGTAGTAACTGTTTCTTCAACATATATGGGATGTAAGTTTGGTTTAGATGCTAGCGGTCACAATGTTTTCGAACCAAGAGATGAACACAAAGGAGATGCAGCAAGAGCAATAATGTATATGGCGGTTTGTTACAATGGTGTTTCTGGATTAAACTGGAAATTAAGAATTCCTATTAGTACTTCAATTCAGTATGGTCAGGATCAAGAAATTTTAAAAACATGGCATTTCCAAGATCTTCCAAGTAATTGGGAAATTTCTAGAAATGACTTCGTTGATTCACTTCAAGGGAATAGAAATCCTTTTATTGATAATATTCAATATGCGTGCTTTGTAGATTTTTTAACGATGAATTATCAATTAGATGGTTGTTCTGCAGGAATAAAAGAAGAGTTAGAAAATGCTTTTTCAATTTACCCTGTTCCTTCTAAAGATTTGGTTTATCTTCAAGTTTCAGGAACTACAATTTCTAGTTATGAAATATTAGATATTCAAGGTAGAACTGTAAAATCAGAAAATGAAATTTCGACTTCTGTTGTAACGGTTAATGCGATTGAATTAAAAACGGGTACATATATCGTTAAAATTTCAACTCCTGTCGGAAATGTAATACGTAAAATGGTGATTGAATAATGATTCGAATCTTTTTATTTATATTCTGTGGAGCAGGTCTTTTGGCCTGCTCTTCTGTTTCTAAAATAGTCGTTGTGAATGAGCAAATTACTATTGATAATTATTCAGTTAACAATTCATCTATTGATAGTATAATACTGCCTTATAGAACTGAATTGAACAAAGAAATGAAAGAAGTTATTGCTGTTTCAGAAGTTGATTTTTTAGTAAGTAGACCTTGTGGTAATTTAAATAATTGGGTGACAGATGTTCTTTTAAATTCACAAATTAAAAATATGAAAAGTGATGAACCTATTTTTTGTCTAATTAATACTGGTGGAATTAGATCAACGATAAATAAGGGGGAGGTTACTTTAGGAGATTTTTATAAAGTAATGCCTTTCGATAATTTAATTGTATGGGTTAAAATGCCAATTTCTAGTTTAGTAGAAATAGAGAGCTATTTAAAATCAACCGGTGGAGAGCCAATTGCAGGTGCTCTTTTTCAAAATGGTAAATTAGTGATAAATGGAATGAATGAACAGTCCAATTATTTTTGGATAGTAACTTCTGATTACTTGTTTAATGGAGGAGATAAAATGACTTTTTTTAAGCAGAATTTAGAATTCAAAGTTACGGACGTTTTAATGAGAAATGCTTTGATTTCAGGGGCAAAAGAGCAGAGAATATTAATTCAAGATACTACTAATCGTATATTTTTTTAAAATGGATAGAAGAAAGTTTATAAGAACAACTGCTTTGGTTTCTGGTGGAATGATTATTTCTACTTCTGCCTTTTCTCAATCTAATTCAATTTTAAAGACAAAAAAAATCACAATTCTTCACACAAACGATACTCATTCTAATATTGATCCTTTTCCATTAAATCACGCAAAATATCCAGATAAAGGCGGGGTTGCTAGGAGATTCGATTTAATTCAAAAAATTAGAAGCCAAGAGGAACATGTTTTGTTATTAGATGCAGGTGATATATTTCAGGGAACTCCTTATTTTAATAAGTTTGGAGGCGTTTTAGAAATGAAATTAATGACTGCTTTAGGGTATGATGCAGCTACTTTAGGGAATCACGATTTTGATGGTGGAATGGACGGTTTTTTAAAAGCAAAACAATTTGGACTTTTTCCGTTTTTATGTTCAAATTATAATTTTGAAAATACAGTTCTAGATGCTCAAACTCAAAGAAACACAATATTTCAAAAAGGAAACGTTAAAATTGGTGTTTTTGGAATAGGAGTAGAGTTAAAAGGATTAGTGCCTGATGATAAATTCAAAGAAACTAAATATATTGATCCAATTGAGATTGCAAATCAACAAGCTTTAGAATTAAAAAATAGTGGATGTGATTTAATAATTTGTCTTTCTCATTTAGGATATGAATATACAACGGATAAAATTTCAGATCGTATTTTAGCGAAGAAAACTAAAAATGTTCATTTAATTATTGGTGGTCATACGCATACTTTTCTTGAAAAACCAACTGAAGAAATTAATTTGGAAGGGAATCTTGTTTTAATAAATCAAGTTGGTTGGGGGGGAATTAATTTAGGAAGAATTGATTTTGAATTTGAAACGAAATTATTTTCAAAAAAAGAAGTCTTAATTATTGAAAAGCAAAACCTATAATTTGGTCTTAATTATCTTAATAAATTGACATTTCCTGTTAATGATTTTTTTTCAGCAGATGATTTTAACTTGTAATCAATTTTCCAATTATAAACTCCGTCTGGCATTATTACTCCTTTATAAGTTCCATCCCATGAATCTTTAGAATCTTTTGTGTTAAAGATTAATTCACCCCATCTGTTAAAGATTGATAAATTAAAGTCTGTAGGATCGTATCCCATTGTAAAAATAGGCTGAAAAACTTCATTAAATTTATCTCCGTCAGGGGTGAAACTATTTGGAACAAAATAAATTAAAGGTTCTGTGATGGTAATGATTTTCGATGTTGAACCTGGACAATTATTGCTATTGTTTCCATATAAAGTAACTTCATATACTCCTTCTTCAAGTTTAAATGAATGAGAGGGGTTTGTTTCATTTGATGTTCCTCCATCTCCAAACGTCCAATTATAAACAGATCCATTAATAGAAGAATTTATAAAGGTAAAATCGGTATTGTCTATGGTGGAATTAGTCGTATTTGTTGTAGTATTTGAATTACTGATAAAGGATGCTTTTACACTTTCTAAAATATGAATATATTGATTTTTAGTTAACGTATTCGAACAACCATCAGAAGTGGAAGTCAAGGTTACGTTATAGAAACCAGAACTTGTATAAATATGAGAATTAGTAGTTGAAGTCGTTCCGTCTCCAAAACCCCAAAGGAGTAATCCATTAATAGGAGTTGATTCATTTATAAAATTTACTTTTAATGGATCACAGCCAGAAGTAACATCAGAAGTAAAGTCAATAGTTGGAATTGGTTTTATGACAACCGATATTTGATTCGTATCAGAACAACCATTTTGAGTAACGATGACAGTATAAATACCAGAGTTTGTAAATGACACATTTGATATTGTTGTATTTTGTTCAATCGAAGAAAAAGAAACCGGGCCAGACCAAATGTAAGTTGATACAGAACCTAAACTTGATCCATTTTCAGAATTTAATTGAAGAATATCTCCTAGACAAACCGGACCGTTTGAACTTATTAATGCAATTGGATATATTGGTGGTAAAACGTTTACTGAACTAGATTTTGAACATCCATTAGCATCTGTGACAGTTAGAGAAATAATTCCTGAATTTGAGACGTTTACAGTTGGGGTTGTTGCTCCATTACTCCATAAATATTGGAAAATGGGTGCTCCTCCTGTTATTGAAACAGTTGCTAAACCTAATGAGGTAAAGCAATTTATAGGGGTAGAGCTTAAATTCAAAACCATTGTATTTAAATCTTCTACAAAAATGGTGTCTGTTTTTATACAACCATTAGCAGATGTTACAGCAACTATTTGATTTCCAAATGGAAGATTCGTTGCTGTTTGTGTGGTTTGCCCACTAGGTAGCCATAAATAGGTGTAAGGAGCGGTGCCTCCAACGGGTATAGCACTTGCCGTTCCAGTATTAGAAATACAAGATGTTGCTGTTGATGTCAAATTAATTGCTGTAATACCAATGATATTTACTGTTGTACTGGCTGTAAAATTTAGAGTACCATTACATGAAGTATTTATCATAGTTGCTGTATACGTCGTTGAAGTTAATGGACAAACATTAACGGATGCAGAATTACCTATAACATTGTTATTAGCATCAGTCCAAGTTATTGTATATTGTGGTGATCCTGTTGGTGTAAAACGTTGAGCATTATCTGTAGCATTCCAAACTGTATTATTTCTACCTGGAACTACAACTGCAGAAGTTCCAAAAGAGTTTTGAATTCCTTCTATTGCTAGCCCATTATTCCAGTTTAAACAAACAGGTTTTTCTTTTATAAAAACATCTATAATGTTTGTTGTTTCATATAAAACAATTTGACTAGTTGAAATAATGTCATTGCAGTCAAAATAAGGTGTGTTATAAAATGATATTACTAATTTCCGATAGGGTGCTGTTCCTAAAATTAATAAATAAGTACTTCCAGAAACTGTTGGATCAATGTCTTGATAAGGTGCCATAATACTGTTCTTTGGAAGAGATGGGTTGGGTAGTCCATTAAAACCTATTAAATTAAAAGGACAAAATATTGATTGATTTAAATCAAAAGAAATAATTTGATTAGAGCCAATAATAAATTGATTGTAACTATTACCATAAAATTGAAAGCAAAAAGGTAAAGTTATTGGACTTGTCCATTTATCATCTATATGGACCAGAACTGAGTTTCCTGTATTGTATGAATTTGGTGTATAGGGAATATCATCGACGGTGTATGTATTTGTAGAAGTAATAGGATTTTGAACATTGGCTGTTAAGTTTGTGCAACCATCGCAAAGATCTATATTTGTTGGGCTTATAGAGATAGCAGGAATTATTTGACTGTATAAGTTTGAGTAATTTATGATGTATAATAATGATGAAATTAATAAATAAAAATTTATTAAAGGAACCCTTAATATATTAGTATTTGAAATTATTTTTTTTTTCATCAGCTTAAACAGAATATTTAAATTATGATAGTATTTATATAAAACGAATGTGCGACAAGATTACTTTGTTTTTTTAACAATATTTTATTCATTTATACGTATTTTTATTTTGTTTATTACTTTTTACTAAGAAACGTATTTTAGAATATAAAAATTATTTTTTAACATATAATTAATTATTTTTGATATAAACTTAACATTAAATCGTAAAATTGGCATTAGTATATAATTCTAAATAGTAAACAAAAAAAATCGGACTCAATATTAAGTCCGATTTTTTTATGTCTAAATTTTATTTTAAATCTTATAAATGAATCACTTCACCGTATGCAGCAGCAGCAGCTTCCATAATTGCTTCTGACATTGTTGGGTGTGGATGAACAGTTTTGATTATATCATGACCTGTTGTTTCTAATTTACGAATAGAAACGATTTCAGCGATCATTTCAGTTACGTTTGCTCCAATCATATGAGCTCCTAAAACTTCACCGTATTTAGCGTCGAATATCAATTTAACAAATCCGTCTTTTGCTCCAGCAGCACTTGCTTTTCCTGATGCAGAGAATGGGAATTTACCAATTTTAATATCTAAACCAGCTTCTTTAGCTTGTTTTTCAGTCATTCCTACTGACGCAATCTCAGGAGATGCATAAGTACATCCTGGGATGTTTCCGTAATCAAGTGGTGCTGGATTATGTCCTGCAATTTTCTCAACACAGATAATTCCTTCAGCTGAAGCAACGTGTGCCAATGCTGGACCAGGAACGATATCTCCAATAGCATAATATCCAGGGATATTTGTTTGGTAAAAATCATTTACTAAAACACGACCTTTATCAACCACAATTCCAACTTCTTCTAATCCTATGTTTTCAATGTTAGAAACAATTCCAACTGCAGAAAGAACAACATCACATTCGATTTTTTCTTCTCCTTTAGCTGTTTTAATTGTAACAACACATCCTTTTCCTTTTGTATCAACAGATTCAACAGTCGAGTTTGTTAAAATAGAAATACCTGCTTTTTTAAGCGATTTCTCCATTTGTTTCGAAACTTCTTCGTCTTCAACCGGGACAATGTTTGGTAAATACTCAACAATCGTAACTTCAGTTCCAATCGCATTGTAGAAATAAGCAAATTCAACTCCGATTGCACCTGATCCGACAACAACCAGTTTTTTAGGTTGTGTTTTCAATGTCATTGCTTCACGGTAACCAATTATTTTCTGACCATCTTGAGGTAAGTTTGGTAATTGACGAGAACGAGCCCCTGTAGCAATAATTAAACCTTTGTCAGCAGTATATTCTGTTACTTTTCCATCTTCACCAGTTACAGCAACTTTTTTACCTGCCTTAACTACTCCAGATCCTTTAATAACATCAATTTTATTTTTCTTTAATAAAAATTGAATACCATTACTCATTCCACTTGCAACACCACGACTTCTGTCAATTATTGCATTGAAATCAACACTTGCTTCTTTTACTGTAATACCGTAATCACTAGCGTGAGTTAAATATTCAAAAACGTTGGCACTTTTTAATAATGCTTTTGTAGGAATACATCCCCAATTTAAGCAAATTCCACCCAATGATTCTCTTTCGATAATCGCCGTTTTTAATCCTAATTGAGAAGCACGGATTGCCGTAACATATCCACCAGGTCCACTTCCTATAACTATTATGTCGTAATTCATTTTATTCAAATTTTATTGCGTTGCGAAGATAAGTAATAAATAATTAATGTGATTGAATGTGGAGTGAATTTATTTAACTACCGCTTGTAGATTGTTTAAACACAGAGTGCACGGAGTTTTTTACAGAGTTTCACAAAGTTTTTTATGTTTATGTGATTTTTATGTAATAATTCTCCGTAAATTCAAAAGTAATTAGTTGAATAAAATGTAAAATTATAAAATATAAATCTTAAAAATGGAAATTAATGACTTAACACAAATCATCCTTAATTGTTCTTATAAAGTTCATACAACCCTCGGACCAGGATTATTAGAAAGTACTTATGAAGAATGTTTGTTCTATGAATTAAATTTGTTAGGAATAGAAGTTGAAAAACAAAAAGTATTACCTTTAATCTATAAAGAAGTAAGACTTGATTCAGGATATCGGTTAGATTTACTAGTTGACAAACGAGTAATTGTTGAAATTAAATCTGTAGAAATCCTACACGAGGTACATACGGCACAAGTTTTGACGTATCTGAAATTATCAAATTGTAAAATTGGATTATTAATTAATTTTAATGTGAAATCATTAAAACAAGGAATAAAAAGACTAATAAATTAAATAAACTCTGTGATACTCTGAGGAAAACTCCGTGTACTCTGTGGTTAAAATAAAAAAAATATGAGTAAGATTTTAATAATAGACGATGAACGTGCAATCAGAAGAGCATTGCGTGAAATTTTAGAATTTGAAGAGTTTGAAGTTGAAGAAGCTGAAAATGGAAAAGAAGGATTTGATAAAGCTAAATCAACTGCTTTTGATATGATTTTTTGTGATATAAAAATGCCTCAAATGGATGGAATGGAAGTTTTAGATGAGTTAATAAAAGCTAAAATAGACACTCCCGTTATTATGATAAGTGGACATGGAAATGTCGAAACAGCTGTTCAAGCTATTAAAAAAGGTGCTTTTGATTTTATTGAGAAACCGCTTGATTTAAATAGAATTCTTGTTACAATAAGAAATGCAAAAGATAAAACAGTTTTATTTGAAGAAACAAAACAACTTAAAACGACAGTTAAGAAATTCAAAGGAAGTTCTATTATTGGAGAGACTGAAGGAATTTTAAAGATCAAAGAAATGATCGAAAAAGTTGCTCCATCTGATGCTAGAGTTTTAGTTACTGGAGGAAATGGAACTGGTAAAGAATTAGTCGCTCGTTCGTTACATGATAATAGTAATCGTAGAAAAATGCAGTTTATTGAAGTCAATTGTGCTGCAATACCGGCCGAATTGATCGAAAGTGAATTATTTGGTCATGAAAGAGGAGCATTTACTTCTGCTGTAAAAGATAAGAAAGGTAAATTTGAATTAGCTTCTGGAGGAACATTATTCTTAGATGAAATTGGTGATATGAGTTTGTCTGCTCAAGCGAAAGTTCTTCGTGCTTTACAAGAGAATGTTATTCAAAGAGTAGGAGGAGAGAAGGATATAAAAGTAGATTGTAGAATCGTTGCAGCTACGAATAAAGATCTAAGAAAAGAAATTGAAGAAGGTCGTTTTAGAGAGGATTTATACCATCGTTTAGCTGTCATTTTAAT
>CANJKA010000159.1 GCA_947474675.1 Flavobacteriales bacterium | reverse complement strand
ATCCTCTTTAATTGCTTCAATGGCTACCTTAGCCTTGAATGCCGACGTAAATTTTCTTCTCTCTTTTTTCATATTCAACTGTTAAAATTACACTTTAATCAGCTGTCCAGAAAATGGGGACTATTATAAGAACATATAAAAAGAATTTTCATTAAGTTAGTTATGAATTATCGTTTGATAATATTTTTATATTACACCCTTACAGGGCTGTGAATAATAGTAAACATGATTGAATTTAAATTATAATTTTAACCACAGCACCTCAAAATAAAATAATCCCTTTTTTTATTCAATAATATTATTAATTCCAAATTATCTTATCTAAGTTAAAAGATTATTTTTGCATTTTATTTTAAGGTGTTTTATATGATTAATAATCTTCTTCTTTCGTTTCTTCTCATAGTGATCAGTTTTTCAATATCAGCTCAAGTCGTCAATACAGGTATGACAACCAATTACGATTCATTAGAAACAGGAAAAGTTTCAATTGGAGGCTATGTTGACAGTTATTATGGTTTTGATTTTAGTCAGCCAGTTAATTCCGAAAGGGCTTATTGTGTTTCGTCTACACGTCACAATGAAATAAATGTGAATTTTGCTTATATCGATGTGAAATATGCAAATGATAAAGTTCGTGGAAGAATTGTTCCTGCTTTTGGTACGTATATGAATGTTAATTATAGTGCAGAATCAGGATCATTGAAAAATCTTATTGAAGCAAATGGAGGAGTTTGTTTATCTAAGAAAAGAAATATTTGGGTAGATGCAGGAATAATAGGATCTCCTTATACCAATGAAACGATTATTTCAAAAGATCATTTGATGTATTCTAGAAGTTTTGGTGTAGAATATGTGCCTTATTATTTGTCAGGTTTAAAAGTTTCGATGCCGATAAATAAAAAGTTGAATTCATACCTGTATGTAATTAACGGCTGGCAAGAAATATTTGATGTCAATAAATCTTTGGCTCTGGGGACGCAAATTGAATACCGTCCCAATAATAAGATATTAATCAATTGGGATACTTATATTGGAAATGAACAATCTCTTACTTCACCTTCTTTTAGAAACAGATATTTCACGGATATATATGCTATTTATGACAATGGTAAAAAGATTTCTTTTACAACTTGTGCTTACATTGGTTCCCAAGATTTTAAAGACAGTTTAGGTGTTACTTCAAATAAAGTTTGGTGGCATGCCAATTTCACAGGAAGTTATAAACTAAAAAAAGATATTTCACTTTCAGCCCGAATTGAATATTTTAGCGATCCTAATTCAGTTCAAATTCACCCAATTACTTCCGCTATTGGTTTTTCGTCATACAGTGGAGGAATCTGTTTAAATATTAAAATATCAAATCATGCCTTGTTTAGAATAGAAGATAGAATCTATTATTCGGATCAAAAAGTGTATTTGGATAAAAACCTAAATGAATCAAATTCGAATAATTTACTAATTAGTAGTCTCGTCGTTTGGTTTTAATTTTTTTTCACCTTCCTTCTTCGAAAAGGGACCGATGGAGATGATACTGATAATCTAAAAGTAAACCTTTCACATTTTTTTGACTATTTCTATGTATTTTTTCTTAGCAGATCCTAACTAGCTTTGAAGCTCAACTTCCACTGGTTGGTATATTAAAGGTTTTCTGTGTTTCGTGCTAAACACGATATGAATATAATTTTTTACGAGCTATTGTCCCATGCTACTATTCCGCCCTTTCGGGCTTTTCCAATTTGTTAATTTACTTTCGATTTTCGATGGACTTTGTCCATCGCTAACATATTACTACCCTTTCAGGGCTTAATAATAGCTAGAATAGAAACGTCATCAAACGATAAGCATCTATATAACTATTAAGTTAATTAAAAAATATACTTTTATACACTAACACCTCAAAATAATTTTAACCCCAAAAGGGTTATTTTATTTTGAGATACTGGAGTCAACTATTTTTTATTCAAATAGGACAAGCCTTACTATTATTAACCCTGAAAGGGTGAAATATATAAACATTGGGCAAAGCCCTATGATTTACAATGTCCTACAATCTAAAGCCCTGAAAGGGCGTAATATTAATCCCAAACATAACGTTCATCGTATTCAACTTCGTATTTTTTCAAAAAAGCTTTATATTCATCCTGAAATGTTTTTTTACAGTGATGCTCTTTTTGATTTGCAATGTAATTTGTTACGACTTCAACTTCTGAAGGGTTAACTGAAAAAGCCCCATAACCATCTTGCCAGTAGAAATTTGCATACATATTTCCTTTTGTTTTAATCCATCGAGAAGAATGTGACTTCAGTTCCTCAAGTAATTTCACTAAAGTAATTTTTTTGGAAAGCATACAGAGGATATGGATATGGTCGGTGTAACCACCTACTCTGATTACTTGACATCCTAAATTGTTACAAATACCACCTAAATAGCTATGAAGCTCAGCTTCCACCGGTTGGAATATTAAAGGTTTTCTGTGTTTCGTGCTAAACACGATATGAATATAATTTTTTACGAGCGATTGTCCCATGCTACTATTTCGCCCTTTCAGGGCTTTTCCAATTTGTTAATTTACTTTCGATTTTCGACGGACTTTGTCCATCGCTAACATATTACTACCCTTTCAGGGCTTTTCCAATTTGTTAATTTACTTTCGACTTTTGACGGACTTTGTCCATCGCTAACATATTACTACCCTTTCAGGGCCTAATAATATCTAGAATAGAAACGTCATCAAACGATAAGTACCTATATAACTACTAAGTTAATTAAAAAATATACTTTTATATACTAACACCTCAAAATAATTTTACCCCAAAAGGGTTATTTTATTTTGAGATGCTTGAGTCAACTATTTTGTATTCAAATAGGATAATCTTTACATAATTATTAACCCTGAAAGGGTGAAATATATAAACATCGGGTAAAGTCTTATGAATCAGTCAAAATGGGTAGTTTATTTCCTTACAGATTCTAAATTAGCTAAAAACATTTTTAATCCTTCCAACACCTCAAAAAAATAATTTCAATTTTATTATAAATCATAAAATGATATAAAACATATTATCATGATATGCGTCATTTTTTTTTCACTTTAGGATTTCCATTTTTGTAGTCACATTACTACTAATTGATCTCAATTATGGAAAATATAAAAAAATACGATTTGACATCAATAGAAAGTAAGGTAGATTTCATTAAAGAAATTGAGAAAGGAAATTTTGAAGCTAAGCTAGAGCTTTCATCTGAAAATGATGACTTAGGGAAAGCTTTAATTAAAATGAATAAAACAATTAAAGAGAGTAATGAAAAAATTAACTCTTTAATGTATTTTCAAAATGCAATTTTAGATTCAACAGAACAAAGTATCATTACCCGAGATAAAACTGGCTTTATCACCCATATAAACAAGGGGGCTGAGAAAATGTTAGGGTATACATTGGACGAATTAAAAGGCATGAAAACTCCAAGTTTATTTCATGTTAAAGACGAAGTGATAAAAAGATCAATCGCACTTTCAAAAGAATTGAAGATAGTCGTTAAACCCGATTTCGATACTTTTGTAGCTAAAGCAAATATCAATGGTATTGATAGGAATGAATGGACTTTTGTTAAAAAAAGCGGAGATCATATCATCGTAGATTTGACAGTAACCCCTATTAAAAATGATAAAAATGAAATTTTCGGGTACACTTTCGTGTCAAGTGATATCACACAACAGAAAAAAGATTTAAGAGAAATAACTCTGCTAAGAAATGCTTTAAATGAAACGGCGGTTATTTCCATTTCTAATCAAAAAGGAATAATTGAACATGTTAATGATAAATTTGTTGAAGCGTCTAAATATTCTCGAGAAGAATTGATTGGGCAAGATCACCGTATTTTGAATTCAGGGCAGCATCCAAAATCATTTTTTGCTAAACTTTGGAAAACAATTGGGAAAGGGCAGATATTTAAAGCTGAAGTGATTAATAAAACTAAGACGGGTGAGTTGTACTGGGAGGATTCTACAGTTGTTCCAGTTTTAAATGAACAAGGAAAACCTATCCAATACATTGCGATTAAGCAAAATATAACTCAACGAAAACTCGTAGAAGCTGAATTAATAAAATCGAAAGAATTAGCTGAAAATTTAGCCAGAGCAAAAGATGATTTTTTATCGAGTATGAGTCATGAAATTAGAACTCCTCTAAATGGAATTATTGGTTTTACAAATTTATTAATTCAGAACAAAGATTTTCCAGTTGAACAAAGAAAGCAATTAGAGTCGATTAAAACATCCAGTGATATTTTATTAGTCATCATCAACGATATTCTTGATCTAGCTAAAATGGATGCCGGCAAAATGACAATAGAAGAAGTTCCGTTTAATTTGTTTGAATTAGCGCATCTTATTTTAGATACATTTGCTGTTAAAATTCACGACAAGAAATTAAATGTTCAGCTTTATTTTCAAGAAAAAGTTCCCTATTTATTGATTGGAGATTCAGTTCGAATTTCTCAAGTTCTTTTCAATTTTTTGAGTAATGCGATTAAGTTTACACCATTTGAAGGTAAAATTGATTTAAATATTTCATTGGTTAAAAATGAAAAAGATTTGTATTTCATTTCAATTTCTGTAACAGATTCAGGTATTGGGATTCCAGAAGATAAAGTAAATTCAGTTTTTGTTCCGTTTGAGCAAACAAGTAGCGATACAACGCGCAAATATGGAGGAACTGGTTTGGGATTAAGTATTGTAAAAAAAATTGCAGAATTAATGAAGGGTACTGTAGCTGTAGAAAGTGAAATCGGTATTGGTTCTACATTCACCGTTATTTTACCCTTAAAAAAAGACACTTCAGAAAGTACTGGAACACCAAATAAAATAGAATTAAATGATGAAATTTCTATCAAAAACGTAAAAGTTCTTCTAGCAGAGGATAATGTGATTAATCAACTTCTTGCTCAAGCAGTTTTATCTCAATTTGAGGTAAAACTTACAACAGTTGAACATGGAAAATTAGCGTTGGATGAGTTAGAGAAAAATGATTTTGACATTGTTTTAATGGATCTAATGATGCCTGAAATGGATGGGTATGAAGCGACAATTGCTATTCGGAGTTTAATCGATATAAAGAAAAAGAGTATTCCAATCATTGCTGTTACAGCAGATGTAACAAATTCTGTGATTGAAAGATGTAAAGACATAGGAATGAATGATTATATCTCTAAACCATTTGACGCCATGGATTTAAAAACTAAAATTTGGAATCTTTTAAAATAAACAATGAAATTATTTTTGAAGCCCTTTTAATTTTAATTGTGATCACAGTTTTACAATTCCTGGGTTTATTTTATTTTGAGAATCTGAAGTTAAAATTATAATTCAATTGTAAATCTATAGTAGAATTTAAATCAAAAAGTGTAAACTTTTTTAGGGCGATACAAAAGCCCTATGGATACAAGTCCAACTTTACTAAAAGCCCTGAGGGCGAGATATCCAAACATTAACCTCATGCTTATATTACACCCCTTCTGGGCTTTATTAATTAGTTATTTTATACCGATGGACTTTGCTCATCGTTAACAGATGACACCCTTACAGGGTTTTGATGCTATATAAATACAACTATAATCAAAGGATAATTCTATTTATAACTAAATTGTTAAAAAATCGTTTTAAACGTTCTGCCTAAGCTATGCAACTATTTTTTTAAAAATGTGTTGATGAAAAAGAACAAGTAGATTGGACTATTTTGTAGTTATGTTTGGTATAAAAGATTAACATCATCTAAATGAGTTTTTAAAGAGTTTATCCTTCAATCCATGAAAATTGTCTATCAAAATAATTTTCATGATTTGCATCATGTTTTTAGATAAATATAATTTTAATATTTGTAAATGATTTATTTCAATTTATAGTTGGAAGAAAATAAATCTTTAGATTATTAATACTACTACGAACATTCAAACAAAATCACAGATGGGAAATTTAAAAGTTAAAACAAAATTAATTTTATTAGGAGGAGTAATTATACTTCTTTTTATCAGTTCTTTTTTCATCACTTATTTTAATGTAAGTAAAGTGAGTGAAGTTCAAGATAGAACAATAAATGTTCGCTTGGAATCAAGTGTTTCTTCAAATAAATTTGGTTTAGGGGTTGTTTCTTCAGCAAGTGCATTACGTGGTTTTGCAATCACTAAAAATGAAGCTTTGAATACGTCTTTTCAAGAAAGTTGGTTAAAAGATATTTACCCATCAATTGAAAAATTAAATGAATTAAGTGTTAATTGGACGAATCCTGATAATAAGTTAAGGATAGATTCGATAAACAAAACATATAAATCATTTAGAGAAGCACAGGATAAAGCTGTTTTGGTAATCAAAGATTTAATTCAAAATTCAAAACAAGTTGGAGGAGAAAATTTAGCAACTAAATCAGTTTTAGAAGCTGAAATGAAGGGAATCTTTAAAAATGAAGTAGTCCCGAAGTTTAATATTATGATGCGCGTTGCTACAACATTATCAGATAGTCAAATTGCTCTAGTCAAAGAAGATTTAAATTTAAATAAAGCTTCTTTAGATAATATGTCAACAACAACTTTAGTCGTTTCTTTGTTAGCAATTATAATATTAATTATTTCAATTATATTAATTGTACGTTCCATTTTAAAAGATCTTGGAGGAGAGCCACAGTATGTTTCTGAAATTGTAAATCAATTAGCTTTAGGTAAATTAAATGTGAATATTTCATCAGGAAATGGACAATCTAACGTGGGAGTCATGAAATCAGTCGAAATGATGATTCAAGGACTTACTAGAACAAGTGCTTTTGCTAAAGAAATCGGTTCAGGGAATTTAGAGAAGGATTTGGAATTATTAAGCTCTGAGGATGAATTAGGAAAAGCATTGATAGAAATGAAGACTAATTTATTAGAATCGAGAGAAAATACTGAAACAGCACAACGTGAAATAGATGCTAGATCAAGATTGTTAGACCAAGTTAGTATCGTTTCGGAAACTGATTTAAAAGGATATATTACGTATGTGAATGATAAATTTTGCGAAGTTGCTCAATATACAAGAGAAGAATTGATCGGTCAAAATCATAACATTGTTCGTCATCCAGATATGCCTAAAGATGCATTTAAAGCTTTGTGGGCAACAGTTGGAAGAGGAGAAGTTTTTAGAGCCTTGGTTAAAAACAAGAAAAAAGACGGAACACCTTATTACGTAGATGGAGTTTTTGCAGCCGTTTTAGGGACAAATGGAAAGCCTGTTAAATATATCGGTATACGTTACGATATAACGGAAGAAACATATGAAAAACAAGCAGCATTAGGTATTGTGGCTGCAATTGATAATTCGTATGCTTTTATTGAATATGATACAACAGGTAATGTCGTTACAGCGAATGATAATTTCCTTCGAATTATGGAATATTCATTGAGCGAGATTAAAGGGAAAAATCATTCTATGTTTGTTGATAATTCAACCTTGGATAGATCTGAATACACACGTTTTTGGAATGACTTAAATGCAGGAATACCTCAAGCTGGTAAATTTACACGTTTTTCAAAATCAGGTAAAAAAGTGGTATTCCAATCCGTTTATTCAGATGTGAAAGACGACATGGGAAGAATCATTAAAGTAGTGAATATTGCTACAGATATAACTGTAGAAACAGAAGTTATTATCAAAAACAACGAAGATATAGATGCTTTAAAACGTGAAATTGATACACGAATGAAATTGGTAGATGAAATGTGTATCGTTTCTGAAACAGATTTAAAAGGATATATTACTTATGTGAATGATTTACATTGTGAGGTTTCTCAATATTCTAGAGAAGAATTGATCGGAGCAAATCAAAACATTGTTCGTCACCCAGACATGTCGAAAGATGTCTTTAAAGAATTATGGGCAACTGTAGGAAGAGGACAAGTCTTTAGAGGACCAGTTAAAAATAGAAAAAAAGACGGAACACCGTATTATGTTGATGGAGTGTTCGCACCAGTTTTGGGAGCGAATGGGAAACCAATTAAATACATTGGAGTACGATACGAAAACACGCAAGTGACTATTGAAAAACAGGCATCCGAAGGAGTTGTAAATGCAATTAATGCAAGTTATGCTTTTGTAGAGTTTGATGTAAAAGGGAATATTATCACAGCAAATCAACGATTCTTGAATTTATTAGAATATTCATTAACCGATGTAGTAGGAAAACACCATCGTTCTTTTGTTGATCCATCTTTTGCAAATTCAGCAGATTACCAAAAATT
>CANJKA010000158.1 GCA_947474675.1 Flavobacteriales bacterium | reverse complement strand
TAATTTAGAGATTGCTGGAAGTGAATTGATATGTTTAAATGAAAATAGTACACTTTTAAGTGCTTCAAACGTTACAGTTTCAAGTTATTTATGGACAGCTCCTGACGGTTCGACTTCTACTAATCCGACTTTAAATATTTCTAGTTTTAGCATTTCAAACGTAGGAACGTATTATTTAATGGCGAATTATGGTTGTGTTGGATTAGATCTTATTGATAGCATTACGATTCAATTGCAAGATGATGATATTTGTAATCCTAAGCCTAGTTATTATATGCCGAATGTTTTCTCTCCAAATGGAGATGGGCAAAATGATATTCTTTATGTGTATGGTAAAGCAGTTTCTCAGATGGCTTTGATCATTTATGATCGTTTAGGGGAAGTTGTTTTTTACTCAGATAAATTAACCCAAGGTTGGGACGGAACATTTAAAGGAATTCTTTTGAACACGGCAGTATTTGCGTATCAATTAAATATCAGTTTTACAACAGGAATTGAGCCTGTTGCAGTCAATGGGAATATAACATTAATCAGATAAAAATTTAAGTTATGGAAAAGTTGAAGTTTTTTAAAATAGGTGTTTTTAGTATTATCTTGACGCTGAATACATTTGGTCAGGATATTCATTTTTCTCAATATTTACAGGCTCCTTTGCTTGTAAACCCTGCTTTAACTGGAGTTTTTGAAGGAAGTCATAGAATTATTTCAAATTATAAATCTCAGTGGAGTTCAATGTCTTCATCATTTAAGACGATGGCATTTTCGTATGATACTCATCTTTTTAAAAGTAAAAGATCAAAGGGGAATTATCTAGGGTTAGGACTTTTTGCTTTTCAAGATGCAGCTGGAGATTCTAAACTTGGACAAAGTCAAATAAATGGATCTCTTTCTGGAGTAATTCAATTAGATAATTCAAATTCATTATCAGTTGGTTTGCAAGGAGGTTATTCCAAAAAATCGATTACAACAGATAATTTAAGATGGGGAAATCAGTACGATGGAGTTGGATATAATTCTGGTTATGCTTCAAATGAAACTTTTGCAAAGTCTTCTTATGGTTATTTTGATAGGTCTACTGGAATTGTTTGGCAATATAGGAATGATCAGTCAACTTTTACAAATGGAAATGAATTTTCAAAATTTGATTTTGGTGTTTCTTATAATCATGTTAATCACCCAAATCAAAAGTTTATTAGTTTACAAGAAAAACTGAATTCTAAAATTGTTGTCCATGCTTCTACAGAATACGATATAAAAGACACTAAATACGCTCTAGTTGGAAGTTGTTTTTATATAAGACAAGGAAGTTTAAGGGAGCTTGTTTTAGGAGGATCTGTTAAATACTTTATTCATAAAAAAGTGTCAAAATACACTGGATTTGGAAAACAAATGTCCATCAGTTTTGGAGCTCAAATCCGTTCTAAAGATGCATTGATACCAACAATGATGTTTGAAAAAGAAGACTTTTCTATAGGACTATCGTACGATTTTAATATTTCTAGTTTGAATCAAGTTTCTAGAAACGGAGGGTACGAAGTTGTTTTGAGGTATACAGCAAAATAATTTTTTCTTCTAACATAGAACTAGAATGCGTAGGTTAATCCAATGGTTAAAGTAATTACGTTATGAAATTTTTGGTTATTGACTGAGTTCTGTATGTCATTTTTTTGTAGGCTATACAAAGAGTTTGGACCATTACTTTCTGATAAAAAATAATTTAGAGTATATCTAAAGCCATAATTAAAAAGCATTTTTTTAGTTAAAGGAGTTCTCATATTTAGAGCATATAAAAAGGTATAGGTTTTAAATAATGAAGTGTTTTTAAAGTCATAGAAGTTATTTTTTAATTGATCTGTCGAAGTTGTGTTTAAAGTATAAATGGGTTCGTTTGAAGAATCAAATCCAGTAATATCATATGTATTAAGTGAATAGTTTTTATCTATTAATTTAGTAAATGAAACACCTAAACCAACTTGATGACTAAAACCTAAAGGTAAAAGACTTTTTGAAGTAGAGAACTCAATCTTTGGCATAAAAGAAAAGGATTGAATATTTAATCTTGAAATAATAAGTTTGTCACATTTAAAATTAGCGTTGTTAATATAGTTTGACAAATAAATGTTTGAAAAATCAATCCCCGTTTCCATACAAATAGCAATATTTCTTTTGGTTAAATATCCATAAGTAAACCTAAAACCAAAATTAAGTAGATCGTTAGAATGCTTTAAATTTTTATCATTTTTAGAATATTTATTAGATTTATTAGTGTAATTATAAAGCAAAGGGGAAAACACTAATGATTCAAAAGAAGCAAATTGCTTAGCACCATAAAAACCTTCTTTATCTTGTGAATAAAAAGATGAATATAAAATAAAAAATAAAATAAATAAGGTAGATTTTTTCATTGTTTGTTATTAATTGTTTTATTTATTTTAAAGTTTTTAATTTACCAAGAATATTGAACATGTGTGCCCCAAGAGAAAGCTTTTTAGGTGAGTCTGTAAAATGATAATTTGTTGAGACATCGACTTTTCCTTTTTCTAAATCTAAAATAATAACATTCATTTCTGTTGAGTTTCCATTTAAAATCTTAGATGAAATATAAACAGTTAAAATTGGAAAAACAGGGAGAGTTAAAAAAACAACGAGAGGTGAAATTCCGTGATCGTAAGTGTGTTCAACCCATGAAAACATTACTTTGGATGTTCCGTATGAATTTTTAATTTCTTCTAGTGCTTCAAAATCAACTGGAAATATATTAAAATTATCTTCTCTCGTCACTTGTGTCATAAAGTTGAATAATGTACTTCTTTCATTGAATATTTGGGTACCTTTACTTGCCAAATTATCTCTGTCTATTGGATAAACTATTAAATCTAATTCTTTTGCCGAACTAATAATTGCTTCAGAATAATCATGTTTTAATTTTTCTGATTTTATCATATCAAGTTTATAATGGTTGTAACTAAAAACCATAGGCTCTACTACAATTAAATTTTTTAAACCAATATTTAATTCATGTAATTTACGGGTACTTAAGATTTCATTTCGTTCTTTGTAAGATAAACTATCTAGCTCACTATTCTTTTTGTTTTCTAAAGCTACTTTGTCAAGATGACCTTTAAAAACAGATGTAAAAATGGAGTCATTTATTAAGTCAGATATACCGTATAAATAATATTTTGTTGAATCAAAAAAATCAGGGTTTTCAGTGTTTTTTTTATTTTTTATTTTTTCGTATTTACTGGTTGATTTTTTAATTGTTGTAGTGTCAACAATAGCAATTTTACTTTGTTTTTCTATGAATTCAATTGCTGCATCATTAAAATTCTTTTTTGAAAATGTTTCAATTTTGAAATGTTTTGTTGATGCTAATTCTTTTAAAACATTTGTGTAAATTGCTTCTAATTGAACATCTTTAGGGTATTCATTTTTTAAGTCATAGGTCTGTCTGAGTGCAACAGTTAGTAATCCATCTTTTGTTAATCGTTTAATGAAAAAATGAACAGCAGCAATTTCACCTTCTAATTCAGAATTTCTAATAACTGTTTGATCAATACTCCCGTCTTTTTTAAACTGAACTAATCCAAGCCATGCCTGTGCTTTCATCCTACTTAAAAATAATGACTGAGGATAATCCTTCTCTAAAATAAAAATTGAGTAAATGGCATTTGCATAATTTGCATCAATGATGTCCGTTCTTACACTTTCAAAGCGACAAATTGTTCGAACATATTCAAATGATTCTTTTCCATTGATAAAAACATTTGTTCCCCATGAAGTATACTTATCAATTTCATTTTTAATTTTTTCTTTTCTCTTTTTAATATTAGGATGTGAACTTTGACTATCATCATAGTCTTCTACAGCTTTAATTTCATATTTTTTATCTGGAAATAAATTCTCTGGGATATACATGTTTTTTGTGTTGTAATATGTAGTAGGGAATTCAATTTCATCAAATGGTAAATAAGAATACATCATTACATCAAAAGTGGGTAAGATTTCCTCTTTACTGTATCCTGCCTCGTTGTACCATTTTAATCCTTTTATATCCGCTTCAATTTCATGGTCTTTAGAATAGATACTTAATTCTCTTATGTTTCGTCCATTCTTTATATTTTCTGTTCGGTATTCAAAAGATGTAACAACATGTTTTTCAGTGTAGTGAGAAATTTCATGAGCTAGAACTAACGCTAATTGTGCTTCATTTGTTAATTGAGAAATTAAGCCAGTTGTTACAAAAACAATTCCTTGGTCGGTTGAAAATGCATTTGATTCAGTTGACTTCAAGGTGTAAAATCTTAATTTAGCTCGCAATTCAGGGTCACTAGCTAATAATTTGTCGACAATTTTACCGATATAGATAGAAACTTCATCTCCATAACTGACCATTCCAGAATGTAAAATTTCATCAATGCCGTAATGAATCCCCTGTAAAAATATTTTTTCTTTGGCTTTAGTAAGATCTCCTTTTTGAACTTGTAGATCTTCATCAATTTTCTTATAGGTTAAAGACGAAAAATCTTTGGGTATAGATCCAACTGAAATTAAGGTTTTAAAGTTGTTAAAATCTTGTTGAGCAAGAATATTGCTGCTTATTAATAATGAAAAAAGTACAAATTTTATGGTGATTATTTGTTTTAACATATTTTTTTATTTATAAAAATGTACAGTTATAAATGATCTTTAAAGCATGAACAAATTCCTGAAAAAAGCATGTTCTTGTAAGATTTTTTACTTTAAGAGTGTTATTTTTCCGGCTACTTTAGAGACGAATTCTCTATAGTTTGAAGGAATGCTATCTATGGTTAAATCAAATTGCCACATTTTTCTGACTTTATTTACCTTGTATTCAATATAAATACCTCCGTCAACACTTGTATTTGGATGACCAAAAATCATATTCGTATCAGCTATTAAGTCAGTTGGAAAAAAAGTCATAATATCATTCGCTATTGTAAATTGGGGAGGTGTTGATTGAATGAAATTACCGCCATAAAAATTCGTTCCATAAACGTATTGATCATTTTGGTCTTCATATAATTCGTTTTCATATAATTTAAAAACTTCTACACAAGTATCATTGCTTTGACAATTATTGATATATCTTCCAAACATAAGATAATCTTTTTTTGATAGAGTAACATCCACATCTTTATGGCAAGAATTTAAAACAAATGCAAGAATGATTAATGTTATTAATGTTGTTTTCATTTCATTTTATTTTTTACAAAATAGTAAGTTAAAAATCTAGGTGTATCAAATTTAATAAAAAATGTGAAATAACATCATTGTTTATTTAAAATGTTGTGTTTTTTTGTGAGTTTGGTTTTTTTATAAATATTATCGAACCATTTTTATTCTTTTTACGTACATTGTATTCGAGAACATAATAAATGCTGTACATGAAATTATTAGTTTTAACATTTTATTTTCTGAAACTTTTTCGAATAAGATGTTCTTATTTTCGTTTCTTCATGATTTTTATTGGTTTTATTTCTATTCAATCATTTGCTCAAAATGAGGATTCTTTACAAATTAAATTGTTTAATCAAACAGATTTAATTAACGATACGATTATTGAGGAAAATCTTTTGATTTCTTCACAACGATTAACTAGTTCTGTTAATGATATTTCAAATCAATTGATAATTATTGATGGCGATGAAATAAGAAAATTTGGATATACTACTTTAGGTGATGTTTTAAAAAGTATTCCTGGTATTATGACTTCTCAACCCGGAAATGCAATAGAGGGGGAGACTTTTATTATTCGAGGTTTAATTGGAAATGAGTCTTTAAAATTCATGATAAATGGTGCGTCTATTTCTCCTGAAGCTGTTAGAGGAATGCCTATTGGAGCTCAATTACCTATTCGACATGCTCAAAGAATTGAAATTAGTTTAGGTCCTTCATCTACCTATTATGGTTCAGGGTGTATCGGTGGATATGTTAACATTGTTATGCCTGAAGTTGAGCATCCAATTTATGCTTGGAGCGATATAAATATAGCAACACCTTCAGGAAATGATTTTAATCTAACTCTTGGTGGAAAAAAAGGATTAGGTAAAAATATTTTTAAATATCAACTATTTGCTTCTTCTTTAAAATTAAATGATGTCCTTATAGAATTTGATGATGCTGATTTATTAATCGATTATTCATTATTGGATAGCGGGCAAATAAATCTTGTTCATGCAACTCAATATGATTCAAATTTTAATTCTTCTGAATCTTCTTTTAAATTGGAACCTATGACAAAAGAAAGTAGAACCATGGGTACTAATATTCAATATAGAAGATTTGATTTATCTGTGATGACCATGTTTCGTGAAGAAAACAGTGGTTTTGGTTTTCATCCTCTTCAACATAGTTATCACAATCAAAATTTTACTTTGGGTGAAAAAATAATTTCTGGAGCTTTAACAATTAAATTAAAAAATACGAGTGATTGTCAGTCAAGATTATTACTTTCTTATCTTGATTATAGAATGTTGCCATATTCTTCTTATTATGGTTTAGCAAATAAAATGTCGAATGGAAGAAATTTCATGTATGCTCAATCAAATTTATCAACCATTGACTTTCATAGTTCGCGTATAATCGATTCTAATTTAAAACTGAATTATGGATTTATTAATACCTATGAATTTACTTTATCACCTTTTACAAATTATAATAGGTACCCAACTTTTCATGGAGTTAATGCTAATTTTATTGTTGGTGACAATTCTTTAGAAACACAAAATATGACGATTCTTTCTTCAAATGAGATTAAAGATTCATCTTCTATTGCTTCAGTTCAAGGTGGAAATAATATTAATTCTCAATTCAAAATTGGTTTAGGTGCTTTTTTTCAAGGTCAATATTCGTCTAATTCAGGAAGGTTTATTGCAGATGCAAGTATTCGGCTTGATTTAAGATCTAAAGATATTAATGCCAAAAGGATAGGGTGGATCTCTTCACCTAAATTTGGTTGTGTTTATTCCTTGAATGAGAATGCGAAGTTAAAGTTTAATTATGCTCAAGGCTTTAAATATGTTGGATCTTATTATCTGTATAATAATTATTTGGCTTCCTATTCAGATTTTGATTCAACGGGGAAAATTGATCGAAAAAAGTTTTCATTTAAGCCTGAAAAAATAAAAAGTGTAGAAATTGGGTTTGTATATGTATCTCCTTATAAATCTATATTAGGTATTACTTATTGCGGGCATTTGATGAATAACAAGATTTTTAATCAGACATATACCTTTGACACTTTGCATCCTAACTCATACAATTTGGTTGGTTTTGCATTTTATAATTCAACAGGGATTTCTTATTTAAATACGCTATCAGTAACTTTTGATTTTCCAATCGAATTGGGATTAGAAACATCTCGAAATCTGAAACCTTTTGCGAAAATAATTGAACATAAAAATTTTATAAATATAAAATTAGGCTATGATTATTCGAAAGGAAAAGAATTCTTATATTCTACCAATGACACTTTTCAAAATCAAAATCAATCTTCACCCTATAGATATGTTCCGACTCATATTTTTAAATTAAATATTGATGTAAATTATAAAGGACTTATCGTTTCATTTAGAAATAGTTCGTTCGGGAATTTCACAACAAGTATTTCAAGAGTTAATGAGACCGTAAGTTATACGACTTCTCAAACATCAAAAACGGTGTCAAATTATAATTTAGATGTGTATATTTATAAGGAATTGTTTAGACAATTGAGTGTGTTTACTTCTGTTTCAAACGTATTTAATAAAAAAATAAACGGAATCCCATATGCTGATTTATCTTCTATTTGGACTTCATGTCCTCAATATGGAAGAATTTTAAAATTCGGTTTAACTTTTAAATTGAATTAATATGAAGTTTATCTTTATTCTATTTGTCATCATCATTTCTGAAAATGTTTTTACACAAGAAATACGAATTTCTCAAAATGAACTAAATAGAATTTCAGTAGATAAATTTATTGTAAAAGCTTCTTATGAAAAAGATCTAGATAGTATCAATTTTTTTTACAACAAAGCACTTTTAATTTCAGAAGAAATAGATTACTGGGATGGGGAAGTTAAAGCATGTAAAGGTTTATATAAAATTCATGAAAAGGATATTGAAATATATGAGAAGTTAAGGTATGCTCTTTTGTTGTCCAATTTATACGATAAAAAAGGAAGTCTTGATCAAAAAGTGATCGGATGTAATCAATTGGCTAAAATTTATTACAACGAGCGTTTATATTCGAAAGCAATTGAGCAATATAAAAAATCCGTTGTTCTTGAGGGTGAAGGAAATAGCGGATCTTTTGAATCTCAAATAGGTTTAGTGAAATC
>CANJKA010000157.1 GCA_947474675.1 Flavobacteriales bacterium | reverse complement strand
GTGTTTCTAAATTTAATGATTTACCGTAGTTCATCATGAATTCAATTACTTTTTCTTCTTTCTTAGAAGGACGAGGAACTGCATTTAAATCTGCAAAATTACTCCATAATGCTTTTGGTTCTAAATCTTTTACTTTCATTTTTATTTTTTAAGGGCTTAGGGAATTGGTCATAGGTCTTAGGAAAATCCTTAAATCTAAAAATCCAATTTCTTCAGCCAAATTTTATACTTAAACATTCATTTTTATGCTACCCTATGACCTAGTTCTAAAATGCACAAAAAGACCTATGGCCTTTGACCTAAAACTTTTTCAATGTACAAATCCTCTACTTTTTTACGAGCCCAAGGAGTTTTTCTTAAAAATTTCAAACTGGACTTCACACTAGGATCATTCGTAAAGCAATTTATCGGAATCAAATACCCAAGGTGTTCCCAGCCGTATTTATCTTCCAATTGTTTTACAATTCTCTCTAAAGTTATACCGTGTAAAGGATCCATTTTTTTGATGTTTAATTATGAATGTTTGATGTTTAATTAATTCATAATCAAACATCAAACATTTAAAATTATTTAACTAGTTTTCTATATTTTATTCTTGTTGGAGCAGTATCTCCTAAACGTTTCTTTCTATTTTCTTCATAATCAGAATAAGAACCTTCAAACCAGAAAACTTCAGAATTACTTTCAAAGGCCAAAATATGTGTACAAATACGATCTAAAAACCATCTATCATGCGAAATAATTACTGCGCAACCTGCAAAATTCAAGATTCCTTCTTCTAAAGCTCTCAAGGTATTCACATCGATATCATTCGTTGGCTCATCTAATAATAAAACGTTTGCCTCTGTTTTCAATGTCATTGCTAAATGCAAACGGTTACGTTCACCTCCAGACAAAATGCCAACTTTTTTATTTTGATCTGATCCTGCAAAATTGAACTTAGAAATATAGGCTCTCGCATTTACTTTTTGATTACCAATTTCAATTAATTCAAGTCCGTTAGATACAACTTCGAAAATTGTTTTATCAGGATGAATATCTTTATGTGCTTGATCGACATATCCAACAACAGCAGTTTCACCAACTACGAATTCACCATGATCAGGCTGTAATTCATTCATGATCATCTTGAAGATAGTTGTTTTACCAGCACCATTCGGTCCTACAATACCAACAATTCCAGCAGGAGGAAGTTTAAAATTAAGATTATCGTATAATAACTTATCTCCAAACGCTTTTCCGACACAAACTGCATCAATTACATTGTTCCCTAAACGTGGACCATTTGGTATAGGAATTTCTAACGTTTCTTCTTTGTCTTTTAAGTCTTCCGACATTAATTTATCGTAGTTTGTCAAACGTGCTTTGCTTTTCGCTTGTCTCGCTTTTGGATTCATACGAACCCATTCTAACTCACGTGCTAACATTTTTTGACGTTTTGAAGCCGTTTTTTCTTCCGCTTTCAAACGATTCCCTTTTTGATCTAACCAAGATGAATAGTTCCCTTTCCAAGGAATCCCTTCTCCTCTATCTAATTCAAGAATCCAACCAGCAACATTATCCAAGAAATATCTATCGTGGGTTACTGCAATTACAGTTCCTTTGTATTGTTGTAAATGTTGTTCTAACCATTCAATAGATTCAGCATCTAAGTGATTGGTAGGTTCATCTAATAATAAAACATCTGGAGATTTTAAGAGTAATCTACATAAAGCAACACGTCTTCTTTCTCCTCCAGAAAGAGTACCAACTAATTGATCATCTGGTGGACAACGTAATGCATCCATTGCTCTTTCTAATTTAGCATCTAATTCCCAAGCATCTAATGAATCAATAATATCTTGAACTTCACCTTGACGAGCAATTAATTTATCCATTTTATCAGGATCATTTAATATCTCTTCATCCATGAATGAATTGTTGATTTCTTCAAATTCTCTTAACGCATCAACCGTTTCTTGAACTCCTTCCATCACAATTTCCTTCACTGTTTTAGTTTCATCCAAAACTGGCTCTTGCTCTAAATACCCAATTGTAAAATCTTTAGAAGAAACAACATCACCTTGATACGCCTGATCTAGACCAGCAATAATTTTCATTACCGTAGATTTTCCAGAACCATTTAAACCGATAATACCGATTTTTGCACCGTAGAAAAATGACAAATAAATGTTTTTAATAATTGGTTTTCCAGCAGGAGTAACTTTCGAAACACCAACCATTGAAAAAATGATTTTATTATCTTCTGACATAGTTTAAAATTTGAAAGTCAAAGATAGTAAAAAAACAGGACGATTTTTAAGAAAATAAATTGAAATTAATTAATTTTTCAGTTCGAAAATTAATATTAAAACATTTCCTTTTTCATTTTAAAATTGTCTTCAAATATTTTTAAATTTATAAGTTTAAAAGCAAGCATAGTTAAATTAATTATAAATATGATAATAGCAATCGGAGTAAATTCTTGATCGAAATACATTTTAGCGAATCCTATTGCGGTAATAATATTTACAATCGATGCCACAAGAAAAAAGTTTTCTTCCTTTCTTAAATAATTATGATGGTTAGAAGTATTTAATTCATTACGCATTGATTTAAATAACTTTGAATAAAAATAAAATTGGTAAATTAAACTATATCCTGGTATTAATAAAAACCAAGCATTAGAAGGCTGAATTAGTCTATTCTCTTCTTTAATAGCATAAACAAGCTTGTTTAAAAGAAAGATATATATTAAATATGTAAATACATACCCAATTACAGAAGCCTTAATTAATAGCAATAAGATTTCTAATACAAGAATAATAAAATCAATGATTTCTTTCATTTCTTAGTAGTAATTTATTTAAATATGATTTATATTAAAATTAAAAGTATTAAAATTATTTTGATATCCAATTCTATTCAAATTTAATTTATTATTAATCTACAATCTTCAATAATTATTATCTTTGAAATAAAAATAATTTTGATTTTTAAAAATATAAAAGAAATCTTAAAGGAAAATACTATCCTTATTGTAAAAAAAACTTTAGCTAAGTATTTTACAAAAAAAAAGATGAGCATTTATTTGTTTTTATTTTTAACATTTGCTTTTTTATACCACAATGATAAAACCTACACCTATTACGAAGATAATATCAATCCGGAAATGATTAGAATAACGGGGAAAGATCCTTTGTTAAAGTTAAATAACATGCTTCACCATTTAGATGTTTTTGGCAAATTAAAAAAGATCTCTAACCCATTAAAAAATTCTGATATTATTGATATACAAATTATTGAGTCTGAGAAAAAAAAACTTGATAACTTTTCATATTCAATTCCATTAGTTAAAAAAAAGGTGAAAATTAAAGTTAAAGTTAATAATGTCTTTTTATCAGCTAAATTAAATTTTCATGGTACAGAAGCTTTTCAATACGCAAATAATAAGTTCTCCTATTCAATAAACTTAAAGTCGCCTTTTACAGCGGGCTTAAAGTATAAAAAATTTAAATTAATAAAAGGAGAACAATTAAATCCTCCAATTATAGCTATAAATAATCTCGCAAATTCAATGGGATTAATTAGTGCTTATGGGGAAATGAAAATTCTACGAATAAATGGAATAATAAAAGGTGATTATTGTTTTGTAGAAGATATTAAAAAAGAATTTTTAGAACGAGAATTTGGAATTACCAATTATAGTGTAATTAATTCAACCAACAATTGGTCAAGAAAAGAAAAAGGTCATTCAACTGAAAATGATCTTTACTTCGGGCATGTTGAAAAAAATAAAGATTCATTGCATCCAAAAGCCTTACAGCAATACAAACTTTTATGTCACTATCTTGAAAAGAATGATTGTGAAAAAGTGATAAAGATGTTTGACCCTAAATACATGTCAAAATTCTTAGCGTTACTTTCTGTTTTCAACGACTTACATTTTTGTGTTGGAGATAATTTAAAGCTAATTTATGATTTTGACAAAGGTTATTTTTATCCCATTTATAGAGCTGAAACATTAGGACATCCACTAAAACATGGTGTTGAATTTGAATACAAAGATTTTAACACCTTTTTATTTTACATCAATGAACTAAAGAATAAAGGTTCAGTTTTAAATAACATTTTCAAAATTCTTTTATCTGACAATTCAATTAGAATAGGAAGAGATAGAACACTATATGGAATAATTAAAAAGCGTAAAAAGATAATTGATAACATACAAAATATACATCAGAAAAATGAGAAAGTGATGCTCCATGCTACTAGATCTAGACGGATTTATAATCTTGAAAAGATCAAGCAAATAAACTTATTTAATAGATTATTAGACTATGGGAATGACTACCTTAAATACACTCATATTTATGGAAGTTATGATAAAGAAAAAAAAGAATTACATGTTTTTTGTGATGCTTTTTCTCCTATAAATATTAGCCATAAAACTTCAAAATTCAGAGCTAACAATGTAATAGGAATTGAATTTGACAAAAAACTAAAACGGGTTTATAAATATAAAGTATACCATATAAATGAAGATGATTTTAAAGTGGGAAAATTAATTTTCATTAACGCCTTAACAAAAGACACTATTAAAAAGAATATTCATTTTAATATAATTAACACTACGGACACTCCAGAAATAAGATCAACTGAACAAATGTTAAAGGATAATCAAATTAACTATTCTTTTATTGGTTCTACCCTATTAATTCATCCAAAAACATATATTATAACGTCAAACATAATTATACCCTCAAACTACAGTGTTAAAATTCCAGCAGGAACAACTTTTAAAATTAATGATAAATTGAACATTCTTATTCAAGGGAATGTGACGATTACAGGTTCAAAACAAAAGAATGTTACGATTGAAAATCTAAATGAAAAATCTTCGTTTGGTTGTTTTTCAATACGTGGTGTAAACGCGTCAACAATTGTAAATATTGATTATTTAAAGGTATCAGGAGGAAGTGCATCTTATTTCTCAGGAAAAAATCATTCAGGTCAATTCGCTATTTACAATTCAACTGTTCGCGTAAGTAACTCAACTTTCTGCAATAGTTTAGGGGATGATGGGTTAAATGTTAAATTCAGTAAAGTGATTCTTGAAAATTGTAATTTCTTTAATAATCAAGCAGATCAGATGGATTTAGATTTTTGTTTTGCACACATTAAGAATTGTAATTTCACTTCGGCACGAAAAGATTCTAATGGTGACGGAATAGATTTAAGTGGTAGTTATGCTGAAATTGATAACTGTAAATTCAATAATTTCCTAGATAAAAGTTTAAGTTTAGGAGAGAAATCTAAAATACTCGTTCACAATTGTATATTCAAGAATAATAACAATGCAATTGCTGTCAAAGATCAAACAAAAATGTATTCATGGAACAATCTTTTTGAAGCGAACAAATTTGATTATTATTCATTTATAAAGAAACCTATCTTTAGTGAACCTGATCTTTACATTTTAAAAGATAATACAAAACTTAAATTAAAATTATCTAGGAAAGATAAAATCCATTATTTAAAATTAAAATATATTGAAATTGAGAAAGCCATTTTTAGAGTTAAATTTAATAAATACAAAATATCTGGTACGATTTCAAATAAACCATTATTTAATTAAGTACTTCTCAAATATTAAATAACCTTATCAATCTTATAAACAAAGTTTTATGATAACTCTATTTACACTCTCTTTTTTATAAGCATTATTTCAATATTTTAGATTAATCAAATTAGATTCTATGAAATAGCCATGATCCAAAATTGATCACACCTGCGAAGTAAACAACGCAGTTAAACACCGATGAATTTTAAATGACGATACTATATGGTAAATAAAAAAACAAATAAAATACACATGAAAAAAATATTTAAGCATTTAACTTTTTATGTAATAATTGCCATTATTGCTGGTGTTTTACTTGGACATTTTAATCCTGAAATGGGTGTAAAAATGAAATTAATTAGTGAAGTTTTCATTAATATAATTAAGTGTTTTGTTCCTCCAATAATTTTCCTGACAATCGTTTTAGGGATAAGTTCTATGGGAGATTTAAAAAAAGTAGGAAGAATTGGTTTAAAATCATTGATTTACTTTGAAATTGTTACCACATTGGCTTTAGGTATTGGGATTTGGTTTGCGTTAATGTTTCAGCCTGGAAGTATTGATATGTCTAAAATTGAAATGAGAGATGGTTCAAACATTGAAATAAAAAGTGTTTCAAAAATAAATTTTAAAGGGGGTAAATCTATTAAATTGACTGACATTTCGACTCTTGAAATGAAAGATTGTCATACCGCCAAGTTAACAGATATTTCTGATACGACTAAAATGAATCTAGTCACTAAAATTGACTTAAAAAATCATAAATCAATTGAAATGACTGAAGCAATATCTGTTCAATTGATGAGTGGATCTAAGTCAAAAATACACACCATGATCAAAAGTGGTTGTGAAAATTCACAATCGTTTTCATGGATTATCTTTTTAAAAACCAATTTAACAATTCAGATTTTACTTTTTTCAATTTTCCTTGGTATTAGTTTAAATTATTCTAAAAGAAGAAGTTCTATTGTTGTTAAATTAGATAAAGCTTCCAAGTTTGTCTTTAAAATGTTGAAATATGTCATGTATTTGGCTCCTGTTGCTGCATTTGCAGGAATAGCTTATACTGTTGGAGAATACGGTTTAAAAACTCTTATTCCATTAGGTAAACTAGTAATCACAGTTTATTTCACAATGATTGTTTTCGTTTTATTAGTTCTTGGATTGATTATGCGTTATTTCAAATTAAATATATTCAAATTCTTGAGATATATCAAAGAAGAAATCATTATCGTTTTAGGTACTTCATCTTCTGAAACTGCTCTTCCGAACTTGATGATAAAATTAGAGAAATTGGGTTGTAAAAAATCAGTTGTAGGGCTTGTCGTTCCAACTGGTTATTCTTTTAATTTAGATGGAACCGCAATCTACCTTTCCATGTCAGTTATCTTTTTAGCTCAAATTTATAATATTCCATTAAGCTTTAATGAACTTGCTTTGATTATTGGAATTTTAATGGTTACTTCAAAAGGAGCAGCTGGAGTAACGGGAAGTGGCTTTATCGTATTAGCTTCAACTCTTGGGTCTCTTCATAAAATTCCAATTGAAGGTTTGGCTTTTTTATTCGGTGTAGATAAATTCTTAAGTGAGGCAAGAGCGATTACTAATATTATTGGAAATGGTGTCGCAACTCTTATCATTGCTAAGAGTGAAAAGGAATTTAATGAAGAAGTTTACAATAAAGAAATTGAGAATAAAGAGCCTGAGATAAGTTAGGGTGAGATTGAGAATGAGAATGAGAATGAGAATGAGATTGAGAATGAGATTGAGGTTAAATAGAAAGTATTCTTTTTTAATCTTCCCTCCTTGAGGAGGGACCGAGGGAGGTGATAAGGTTATATCTTAAGAATAAATCATTTTTTCAAAACTTCTAAAGTATACTGAATTTTCAGTTTTACTTCATCTAATTGATTTAAAACCTCTCCTTCTGAAAAACGGAGAATATAAAAACCTAATTCCTTTAATTTTTCTTGTCTAAAAAAATCATATTCAGGTTTTGAATAATGAGAAGTTCCATCTATTTCGATTATTAGCCCTAAATTTGGAGCGAAAAAATCTACAATGAAATGATCAATTGGTCTTTGACGTAAAAACCTCGATCCGGTCTGTTCTTTAGATAATATAGCTTTCCAAATTCTCTTTTCTGCTTTCGAAACTGAATTATTTCGTAAATCTCTAGCGAATTGTTTTAAGTTTTTATTGTAATAATTATTTAGATGCATTGTTCAAATTTTAATTGAATTTAAGCAATACTTTAGTTATATCAAAATCATTTTTCATATTTATATTGTCACCTCCCTCGATCCCTCCTCAAGGAGGGAAGAATATATAACCTTCTATTTAACGGATAAATACCCAATCATTCTCAGTAGAACTATTCACATCAAACGAATAACCATCTACATTGTAAACTTTCAATTCTTCTGGGTTTGATATATTATTTTTAATAATATATCTTGCCATTGCTCCTCTTTGGTGTTTTGCATACATCATAACTATCTTTAACTGACCATTCTTAAAGTCTTTAAAGTGAGGTGTTATAACTCTTGAATTTAACATTTTTAAATCCACTGCTTTGAAATATTCAGTAGAAGCTAAATTAATAAGCACTTCATCTTTTTCCATTTCTTTATTTAAAGAATCAGCAATTTTCGTCCCCCAAAAGCTATATAAATTTTTTGTCTTAGGAGTGATTTGCCATTTTGTCCCCATTTCTAAACGGTATGGATACAAAAAATCCATTGGTTTTAAAATACCGTACAAACCTGAAAGAATTCTTAATTTATTTTGTGCTAATTCAATTTCTTTTTCTGAAAGAGAATGAACATCAAAACCTTTGTAAACCTCTCCATTAAAAGCACTTATTGCTGGAAAAACAGATTCACTCAATGCAACTGGACTTTCCCAATTTTGATAACGGTTGTAATTTAAATCGGACAAATCAGTTGACAAATGCATCATCTCCCCTATTTTCTTAGAAGAAAACTTTTTCAATTTTATTACTAAACTTTCTGTATCCTTTAGGAACAATGGAATACTCGATAAATTAGAGTTTTCTATTTTTTTATAGTC
>CANJKA010000156.1 GCA_947474675.1 Flavobacteriales bacterium | reverse complement strand
TTTTTGTTTCTTCTGCTTCTATAATTGTAGGAGAAAACCCAGATCCTTTGTGACCTCCATCGCAAAAAGGTTGATTTACTGATAAACCACATGAACACCATGCATATTTTTTTCCTGCTTCTAATTCTACACCAATTGGTGATTTTCCTGCAACTGTTGGTTTTTCCATTTTTATTTTAATTTATTTGAATATCGTTTCACAAATATTACATAAATAATCTACAAAAGCATTAATCTAGATTAAGAAATAACTATTATTAAATTAATTATTTATAAGAGGAGATACTTTGGTTCCAATTAATTCAATCGATTTCATTAATTTTTGATGAGAAAGACCTGCATCCATTTGAAAAGTAAATCGTGAAATACCTCCTAAAGATTCACTGTGTCTACTGATTTTTTCAGCAACCTCTTCTGCACTTCCTACCAACAACGCACCAGTACTTCCATTTTGAGCGTCAAAACGATCTCTTGAAACCGGAGGAAATCCTCTTTCTTTGCCAATCTTCGTAAACATTTCTGCATAACCCGGATAATATTCAGCAACTGCCTCTTCTTTTGTATCGGCAACATATCCTAAAGAATGAAGTCCTACTTTTAATTGTTCTGGAGAAAAACCTGCTCTCTCTCCTGCTTGGCGATACAAATCGACTAATGGCCTGAATCGATGTGTTTCGCCACCAATTACTGCAACCATCAGCGGTAATCCCAATTCGCCTGCTCGAACAAATGATGCTGGTGTTCCTCCCACTCCTAACCATATGGGCATTTTTTCTTGAAATGGTCTCGGATAGATCGGTTGATTAATTAATTCTGGACGATGTTGACCTTTCCAAGTCACGAATTCATTGTCACGAATTTTCAGTAATAGATCTAATTTTTCAGTAAAAAGTTCATCGTATTGATGTAAATTTAATCCAAAAAGCGGAAAGGATTCCGTAAAAGAACCTCTACCAACAACCATTTCTGCTCTTCCATTTGAAATTAAATCCAAGGTTGAAAAATTCTGAAAAGCTCTCACTGGATCAGCGGCACTTAGCACGGTTACAGCACTCGTTAAAATAATTCTTTTTGTTCGCGATGCTGCTGCCGCTAAAATAATAGAAGACGCAGAATCTAAAAATTCTTTGCGATAATGTTCTCCAATTCCAAAAATATCCAATCCAACCTGATCTGCCAATTCAATTCTTTCTATTAATTCACGTAAAGCTTGCGAATTACTTATGTTTGAATCAGTAGGAGCTGCGGCAAAACTATCTATTCCAATTTCCATTTTATTTCGAGATTAATCAACTTTAATTCAAACTTATTTCTTCAATGATTTTTTTTAAATCTTTTAGAATTTCTTCATTTGTTATTCCTTTTTCATCTTCGAAATTTTGATAAAAACTAGGTAAAGAAAATGTGTTTTTAATTTTTGCTCCTTGGTATTGAAATATGTTTTGAGCAATCCCTAAAACGGTAGCTCCTCCTCTTTCTCCAGGAGAAGTTGCAAGAAGAAACATTGATTTTTCTCCGAATGTTTTTCTTCCTGGAATTCTTGATGTCCAATCTAATAAGTTTTTAAAACCTGAAGTTAAAAAACCATTGTGCTCAGCCAACGAAACAACTAATAAATCAGCGCCATCGATTTGATTTGCAAATTCAATAACAAATTCGGGAATTCCAGAACTTCCTTCTAATTGCACACTGTAAACTGGTAATTCAACTAAACTTAAATCAAGTGATTTCACAAGAGAATCATTGAATAGTGAAGAAGTAAAGTCAGCCAATTTTTTATTAATTGAAACAGTACTATTACTACCTCCTATTGATAATATATTTTTCATTTTAAAAAGTATTTAAATTACATTCCAATTAAAGACGGTCTTCTTAAAATTGTTCCAACGTATAAAAGTGTTGTAACCATAATTCCTGCAACCGGCATTTGACCTGTAATCATTTCAGTCACAATAATTCCTCCACCATAAGAACAAAGTAAAAGGAAACCTAACTTACTTGTTTTTGGAATCCAATAAAGCGTTAATGAAATTAAAAGGATAAGTCCAACCAACTGTATTTTATCTCCAAAATTAGGAATATGGCTAAAATTCTTTACCATTTCTTCAGATTTCATCACTTTGCTAATTCCACCCATTAAAAGCATTAATGAAGGAATAATCGTTAATGCATAACCTGCAATTTTTCTTGTTTTACTAATTTGTGTTTCGTGTAATGTATTCATCTTTTCTGTATTTAAATTTTGTATCGTTATTGATAATACAAAACTGCGACTTTTAAAAAGTCTGTGCATTAATCTAGATTAAGAAAGAATGGAAAAAAATATTGGATCAGGGCACACGCATTTAGATTTTTTAAACCACAGATTAACACAGAGTTTTTTCACTGAGTTTCACGAAGTTTTTAAAAGTGTTATGCAAAAACTCAAGGAAACTCCTTTCGTACTCTGTGTTAAAAAACAATGTATTTCCAAAGAATTTAAATACATTTACTCAGGATGTTTAATGTTGGATTTTTCTCTTGCTTTAACGCCTTTCACTTTACTTAAAGCTTCTGGGGTAATTCCAAGATAAGATGCAATCATTTTTTGTGGAACTCTTTGAATTATGTTTGGATAGGTCTCTTCAAAGTGTTCGTAACGAGCGATAGCTGTTGAACTCATTAACATGATAATTCTCTTTTGTAATACTTCTATCCTTTTCAATAGTATTTTTGGATCAACTTCACGTTGAGTGATCTCTTTTTCAATAACTTGGATTAATGAATCTTCCAAAACATCGATATAAAGTTGCGCAGGTAACGTTTTATCAGATCCATCTGCAACAATCCAACCCTCTGGTGCAAACATGAAAATATGCTCCTTACCCTTGTCGTCAATTGAATAACTGCGTAACAGACCTGAAATAACTTTATACACTTTGGTATTAAGATCGTCTTTACGTTGTATAATATCGCCTTTTTTAACGTTGATTGTTTTCAATATTCCGAGTTTTCGTTTCTTAAAGTTATAATAGAAGATCGAACCCACTCTTTATATTCGTCGAATTCTGCAAAAGGAGCTTTGTTTATTTCAGCTTTTGAAATAACTTCTTCTACGCTTGCACCTTGCTTAAGTCCCGAGTACATATATGCTACAGCCGAAGAACGTGGTCCTTTTCTACAAGAAATCAACGTTGGTCTTGGAAGAATATCCAATGCAGCAACATGCTGTTTGGCCAAATCGAGGTTTAAAACAAAGGGAGGATCACTTACTACATTAACCGAATGATTCGTTATCGCTTGTACTTGTTGAAAAGAAAGTCCATTTTCCATTTTTGCAAATTCTTCACCAATCAGACAAAGCCATGATTCGCAATTACTTTCTTTGAAATAAGTTTCTGGATCTAGTATAAATCCTGTATTGAACTTCAAATCAAATGGTAATTCAAATTTTTTCATAATAATGGAAAATAAAATTAGAAACAAACTTACTTCTTTTTATGCTTTTTAGCATTACAATTAGTCCTTAAAAATTATTTTATTTTGAGGAAATCAGCCTTTTATCATTCAACTAAAAAATCTGATAACTATACTGAAAATCTTTTAAATTTTTCGTTTTTGCTCCTCACTTACAACTATAATTTTTTCTAATCTTAAAATTCTTGTTTTTTCTTGTTTCGCATTCATGATCCAATGAATCATTAACTTTTTGTAGGATGGAGCTTGTTTATTGAAAAAATTCCATGCTATTGTGTTGGCTTTGAAAAGCGTTTCATATTCCGAATCCAACTGAACAGGTTCATTTTCATAGGAATAAATTTTTGATCGATGTTCAACTCTATCATCAAAAGCCCGCTGACCTTCTATTGTCATTTGTCCTGAATTGATTAGATCATTCATCTTTTGAATATTTATAGCACTCCAATTACTCGTTTTTCTTCTTGGTGTAAAACGAATGGAATAACTTTCAGAATCTATTGTTCTTCTAACTCCATCAATCCAACCAAAACAAAGCGCTTGATCCACCGATTGAGACCACGTCATTGATGGTTTACAAGTTCCTAGTTTATGGAAACCTACTATCAATTCATCCGCTATTTTATGATTCATTGATAACCAATCTCTAAATTTTTCTGGTGTTTCAAAAAAGGTCGCTTGCATCGTTTACAAATTTCTATGGGAGCCATCACAATTGGGCATCCTTTTAGACAGTCCACACGTGCAATCGTTTAATCCCTTTCCTTTGAAAATTTTCGGCATGCATTCTTCAATTCTCGATTCACGCGTTTTAGCTTGTTTCGCTCCAGCAAAATGAAGAAGATATCCTTTTTGTCGACCTGGCGTTAACGCTTCAAAAGCTGTTTTCAACTCTGTATTTTCAGTTAACTTACGTTGAAATTCTTCTGGAACTATAAAATCTTCCGTCTTTTTCATCTCCACTTTTAAGCCCATTTTATCTACTTCAATTGCTTCGAAGATATAAGCTTTCAATATTGCTTCTAACTCAATAATTTGTTTTGAACTCGTGAAGCGAATTTGTCTTCCGCCTTGAACATTTTCTGTTTGCTGAACGAGAATTCCGCTCGTATCTTGAAGCAAAGCACCTTTCATAAATAATAAAGCACAATACTCTTTGAAGGCATGTATTAAAACGATATTACTTTTCTGATTCAAATAGCACGGAACCCCCCATTTTAATTCTTCTGTTAGATGGCAATCCAGAACAATTTTCCTCAAAAGTTCCGTTTCTTCTTGCCATTTTGAAGCTTTACTTAAATATGTATCTACTTTTGGATTCATTTTTACACTCTTTATTCAAATTTATTCTACCAATATAATCATATAATTCAATTACTCGATTTTAAGCTCTTGTTCACTTTTTATTATGTGAAAAGCTACTCCAATTTGAGCATTTAGAATACCAGTCCAGTTTTTACTTGAGAGACTTTTCGTTTGATTAATAACTGTTTCTGTTTGAGGTGAAAAGAAATACGGAGTGTAACCCAATTGTATAAAAGGTGAAAAAAAGAAATCATTTTTAATTTTCAAATAATAACCCATTTTTAAATTGATTTCACCACCTACACCAAATGCTTTTGATTTCTTTTCATCGTAAACAAAAGGTTTTCCATCCACATATCTAAAAAGACCACTTGATGTAGCTGCAATAATTAGGTCAGTATAAAGTCCCTTTAATTTTTCCTTGCTTTCATAATGAAGTGTATATCCCACATTAAAAAAATGAAGATTCAAACTATTGATAGAACTTTCATTTTGTGCACAGCTACGAAAATAAGAATAGGAAAAATTGATCCCATGATTCAGCCTTTTGGTAGACTTAAATATTTTAGTGAAGGAGCCAGTTAGACCATTCATGAATAAAGGTTGTTTTTCTACTAAATTTGGTCTGCTAAAATTATAGGTTTGAATGGCTTTATCCCATTTATTGGCAAATAGATATTTATAACCAAGGTCTATTTTAATTTCTTGTGCTTTTACTTCACTAGTTAAGATAAACAACAAAGCAACTACTAATAAATTTCTCATTCTTGAATATCTTTTAAAATATTTGACACTTCTCTATATCCTGTTTCTACAGCTCCAAAAACCGTTTGATGATGTCCATTTAAATTCATTGCTTCACCCGCAAAATATATTTTTTTATCGATCGATTGAGCAGCTACTGTTCTTGCATCTCCCATTCCTACGGTACTATATGAATACGCTCCTCTAACAAAAGGATTTTTAGACCAATCGTGAACAGATGAAGAAACAAAAGATGCCGTTGCTTGACCAGCATACATCGTATCTAATTCTTGAAGCAACGCATTGGTAATTGCCAAATCACTACCTAAAGATGATAAGTATTCAGCTTGTTCACCCATTATGAACGCGAGAAGAACATTATCCGTTGGTGATTTCCCAATACTATCATCTGCATAGGCAGCACAAATAGCTCCTCCAATAATATTTCCATCGTAAAATTTATCCGTAAATTTTAAAAAGACTTTCATTCCTGCTCCCATTCCTATTTTTGAAAAAGCTGTTGTTTTCTCAGAAGATAGAGCCGGTGTGAATTGAATGTCATTTGATTTTAAAATAGAAATTGGAACTGCCACAATAACTTTTCCAGCAGTATAAGTATTGTTATTATTATCTGTTACAACAATAACATCTTTTGAATAATCAATTTTACTGACAATCGTACTTAATGAGATTTTATCTTTTACCTGAGATGCAATTTGTTTGTCAATAAAATCAAAATAGGTTTCTTGAAATTTAAAATCTTCGCTTCCAGAAATCCAATTTTCTTCTTCTTGAACTTTCCAATAAGCAGAAATTGATGAAGCATCTGCTCCTGAATCACCAGCGATATTTTCGACAATATTGTTGTATTCATCTCCAAATCCTTGCTGAATTGCATAGTCTTTAAATGAAACATCGGGAATATCTTTTTCATTTTCAAAAACTTTAATTAGATCTTTTGGTAATGTATCTATTAATTCATTGTTAAACCAAAATTTCTCATCACTGTCATCTAAGGTAATTGTCGTTCCTGATTTTTTAATTAGATCTCCTAATACATTGTTTTTACCATGTAACCATTGAGCCCCCGTATCAATTGGGAAATTGGCGAAATTTTCTAACTTACCTACTCTTCCGCCATAATTTGTCCCTGCTTCTAAAATTTGAAAATCGATTCCTTTGGATTTTAATATATACGCCGCATATAAACCAGCAACTCCAGCACCTATAATCAAGACTTTCCCGTCATATTTTAAATCTTCAAGTAAAGTTTCTTTTCGACAAGCTGAAAATAAAGTTGATGGAATCAATAGTCCGCCAATTGAGACTAAAGTTGTTTGCTTTAAAAAATTCCTTCTATCCATTTCCGTTAATTATATGCTTAAATATACAAATAAAAAATAAGCTCTTTCATTTTCTTATCGGTTCGAGTTAAAATTATTTTGTGTGCTGGAATCATCTCTTTTTAATCAAAAAGGATTATCCCTACTATAATGTAAACCTGAAAGTGGGTAATATAAAACACCAAGCAAGGCCCTATGACTTAGAAACATTCTATAATTCAACGCCCTGAAAGGGTATAATATATAAACATCGGGCAAAGCCCTATGAAACAGCAACACCCTATAATTCAAAGCCCTGAAAGGGCGTAATATTAATCCCACACATAACGTTCATCGTATTCAACTTCATATTTTTTCAAAAAAGCTTTATATTCATCCTGAAATGTTTTTTTACTATGATGTTCTTTTTGATTAGCAATGTAATGTGTTACGACTTCATCTTCTGAAGGGTTAACTGAAAAAGCTCCATAACCATCTTGCCAGTAAAAATTTGTATACACACCTCCTTTTGTTTTAATCCATCGAGAAGAATGAGACTTCAGTTCTTCAAGTAACTTCACTAAAGTTATTTTTTTAGAAAGTAAACAAAGAATATGGATATGGTCGGTATAACCTCCAACTTTGATTACTTGACATCCTAGCTTATTACAAATACCGCCTAGGTAACTATGAAGCTCGGTTTCCACCGGTTGACTTATTAAGGGTTTTCTGTGTTTCGTGCTAAACACTATATGTACATAATTTTTCACTAACGATTGTCCCATGCTACTATTTCGCCCTTTCAGGGCTTTTTCTATTTGTTAATTTATTTTCGATGGACTTTGTCCATCGCTAACAGATTATACCCTTTCAGGGCCTAATAAATTCTCGAACAGGGACATCGTCAAACGACAAATATTTTTTAACTACTAAGTTAATTAAAAAAGTGCATTTGTATACTTGTCTAATAAAAAAATTTTAGCCCTCGGTTCATTGTTTCATTTTTATCCTCGGAATGTACGATTTTCTTCATTTCTTAACTCAAGTCAATGAGATTAGATTAGATAAATAATGACCCAATTTTGCAGTGTTAAATAAAAAATAATTAAATATATAAAATTATGAAATCAAACAAAATTGCAGCAAGAACTTTCGGTATAGCCTTCCTAATTGGTTATCTTTCATACGGTATCGGTTTTGGACTTTTAAACTCATTGCTAAATTCTCCAGGCAGTCTAGCTGTCATATTCAATTCAAAGAATCAAGTGATTTTTGAAGCGGCAATTATGATGGCAGTATTTGCTCCAGTAAATATTATATTAGGTGTTATTATGACTCCTATTTTCAAACGCTACAATCAGCCATTAGCTTATAGCTATTTAAGTGCTGCAATTGCATCTACTGTTTTACTAGTAGTAGGTGCTGTTTTTTTGTTATTATCCATCCCATTAAGTGAAGAATTTGTAAAAGTTGGGACTGGCGACACTAAGAATTTAGAATTATTATTTACTCTTATCAAAAAAGCAAATTTCTTTTCATACCAAATTGCTATGGTTATTTGGGGACTTGGCGGACTGATCTTTTCCTACTTATTATATGTTTCGATAATCGTTCCTCGATGGTTATCAACCTGGGGGATAATCGGTTATATAATCTTTATTTCAGGGGCATTTTTTGCGCTGTTTGGAATTAACATTGATGTGATATTGGATATTCCAGGTGGTTTATTTGAGATTTTCCTGAGTTTTTGGTTTATTATCAAAGGATTTGATATGTCTAAGCAAAAAGAAATTGTGTAAGACTTAGTATTTCATTTGAATTATGGTATGCTAGATGGTTTGTAATGTTTTATTTAAACATTACAAACCATCACCATTTAGTACTATTCTTTTTCTAATTCTACTCAACGATTCAGGCTTTACACCAATGTAACTTGCGATTTGGTATTGAGGAACTTGTTGAAAAATAGCTGGTCT
>CANJKA010000155.1 GCA_947474675.1 Flavobacteriales bacterium | reverse complement strand
TATGTTACCAATTGGAGGACATGCAGTCTATATTGATGCGAAAAAATTATATTCTCACATACCTGTTAATCAATATCCTGGACAAGCATTGGTTTGTGAATTATATCTAAAAGGAGGTATTAGAACGGTTGAAATCGGTTCAGTAATGTTTGGGAAATACGATGAAAATCACGAATTAATACCAGCACCGATGGAACTAGTAAGACTTGCTATACCTAGAAGAGTTTATACTCAAAGTCATATTGAATACGTGATTGAAACTTTTGAAGAAATTCTAAAAACAAAAGATCAAACAACAGGAATTAAAATAATTGAAGAACCAGATTTCTTAAGACATTTCACCTCAAAATTTGAAAAAATTAAAAATATTTTAACTGAATGCTAAACTTATAAAAATGAAATCAATATCAGATAAGAAAAAAGGATTTGGAATTTTATACGATAATATCTATTTAATTAATGGGGCAAGAACTCCCTTCGGAAAATTATGTGGAACATTAGGAAACGTTTCTCCAACCGATTTAGGGATTTATGCAACAAGAGCAGCGATTGAAAAATCTGGTATAAAAGCAGAAGACATTGATCAAGTAGTTTTTGCCAATATTGGTCAAAGTTCAGCTGATTCTTATTTCCTTCCTCGTCACATCGGTTTATTTTCTGGAATTCCAGAAGGTGTTCCTGCATTAATGGTTCAACGAATTTGCGGAAGTGGATTTGAAACAATTATTACAGGTGCTGATCAAATTACGCTTGGAAAAGCACATGTTGTTTTATCCGGAGGAACAGAAAACATGACCCTCTCTCCTACTGTTAGTTTTGGAAATAGAATGGGATATCCGTTAGGGAAAATCGATTTTAAAGACATGCTTTGGGAAGCTTTAAATGATACTGCAGCTGTTCCGATGGGATGCACTGCTGAAAATGTGGCGGTAAAACATAACATTTCAAAAGAGGATGCGAATGAATTTGCAAAACAATCCATTGATAAATACATTGCCGCAAAAGAAAGAGGATTCTTCGATGATGAAGTAATAAAAATGAATTCTACTGTCTTTGAAGTAGAAGGATTGAATGCACGAAAAGTATTTCTTCCTAGAAAAGTAACTGATTTTACAACAGATGAAAATGTTCGTCCAGCTGATATGGAAGCATTGGCAAAATTACCTTCTGTATTCGCTAAAGATGGGGTTCAAACTGCTGCTAATTCAAGTGGAATTGTTGATGGAGCTGCATCTGTTGTTATCGCAAGTGGTGATTTTATCAACGAAAATAACTTAAAACCTTTAACAAGAATTGTTGGTGCTGCGACAAGTGCGATCGATCCACGATTAATGGGATTAGGACCAGTTCCTGCTATTAAATTATTGTTAGAATTAGAAGGATTAACAATAGCTGACATTGGATTAGTGGAAATCAACGAAGCTTTTGCTGCTCAATTTATCGGATGTGAAAAAGAATTAGGATTGGATAGAAACATTTGTAATGTAAACGGTGGAGCAATTGCTTTGGGTCATCCTTTAGCGGCAACTGGAACAAGACTTTCTCTTACAATTTCAAGAGAAATGAACATTCGAAAAGTAAAATACGGAATTGCTTCTGCTTGTATTGGCGGTGGACAAGGAACGGCTATCCTTTTCGAAAATTGTAATTTATAAATAGAATAAATACCAAGAAGATGGAATCAAATATACTGTATCAATGGCAAATGAGAGAACTGAAAACGGACTTTGTTCTAACGGAATCTCCTTTACCAGAAGTGAAAGAAAATGAGGCATTGGTGAAAATTGCAGGATGTGGTGTTTGTCATACTGATCTTAGTTTTTGGCACGATGGTGTTCGTACGAAAAAAGAAATGCCTTTAACATTAGGACATGAAATTAGTGGAACTGTTATCGAAGGACCTGCACATTTAAAAGGGAAAAATGTTATTATTCCAGCCGTTTTACCATGTGGACATTGTGAATTATGTGAGAACGATAGAAGTAATATTTGTCAAAATCAATTAATGCCAGGAAATGATTTTCACGGTGGTTTTGCTTCTCACATTGTTGTTCCTCATCAATATTTATGTCCAGTTCCTGATTCAATTTTAGAAACCTATTCTTTAGAACAACTTTCTGTTATTGCGGATGCTATTTCAACTCCTTATCAAGTAATGAAAAAATCGGAATTAAAGTCCGGAGATTTAGCAATCGTTATTGGTGTTGGAGGTGTTGGAGTTTATGGTGCTTTAATCGCTAAAATAATGGGTGCTAAAGTATTGGCAATTGACATCAACGATGAGAAATTAGAACAAGCAAAAAACAATGGTGTGGATGCTGTCATTAATTCCAGAGGATTAGACGCAAAAGAAATTAAAAATAAAGTAAGAGAAATTGCGAAAGAATTATGCGTTTCAAAATACGGATGGAAAATATTTGAATTTTCAGGAACAGCTCCTGGTCAGGATTTAGCTTTCAATTTAATCACATTCACTTCCACTTTAAGCATCGTTGGGTTTACCATGAACAAATTAGAAGTTCGTTTGAGTAATCTAATGGCTTTCGACGCAAAACTGATTGGAACTTGGGGATGTAAACCCGAATTATATCCAGAAGTAGTTGATTTGATTGCCACAGGTAAATTAAAAATTAAAGATTTTGTGGAAACTTTTCCTATGTCAAACATCAATGATGTATTCAAAAACACATTAGATCATAAGTATGACAAACGTTCAGTTTTAGTTCCAGATTTCAGTAAAAATTAAAAAAATAATATAAAAATACAGATCATGGCAAATTTAAAAAATCACAATCTCGTAGAACACACATACACAGATATTCTTTTTGAAAAACGTCCTTGTTTGGACTTTAACGGAGAAGTTGTCCCTGAAATTTATAATGCTTGGATCATTTTAAACAATCCAAAACAATATAATTCATACACTACAACTGCTGTAAAAGAAATCATTCTTGCATTCGGTGAAGCATCCAATGACAGAAGTGTAGTTGCAGTTGTTTTCACAGGAGTTGAAGACAAAGCATTTTGTACAGGAGGAAATACCAAAGAATACGCTGAATATTATTCAGGAAATCCGCAAGAATATTCTCAATACATGCGTTTATTCAATGACATGGTAAGTGCGATTTTAAAATGTGAAAAACCAGTTATCTCTCGAGTAAACGGAATGAGAATTGGTGGTGGACAAGAAATTGGGATGGCATGTGATTTCACCGTTGCATCTGATTTAGCACGTTTTGGTCAAGCTGGTCCGAAGCATGGATCTGCCGCAATTGGAGGTTCAACAGACTTCTTGCATTTATATGTTGGAATCGAAAGAGCCATGAGTTCACTAACTTTATGCGAACCATGGACAGCACATCAAGCCTTACAAGTTGGATTAATCACAGACATCGCTCCAGCATTAAAAGTAGATGGTAAATTCATTCCAAATCCATTAATCAACATCACAAATTACGCCGATGAATTTGGAAGAATCATTTTTGGTGCAATGAAAACTGGAGAAGAACTAGCGAAAGGAAAAGAATTGTTAGCAAAAGGAGAAGTTGATTTATCAAAATTAGATGAATTAACCAATAAACTGATTGCTAAATTATTACACACATTCCCAAACTGTTTATCCAAAACATTAACAGAAGTTCGTAAGAAAAAATTAGAACACTGGGATAGAAACAAAGAAAGCAATAGAGAATGGTTGGCGTTGAACATGATGACAGAAGCAAAAGCTGGATTCAAAGCCTTCAACGATGGACCAAAACACGACAGAGAAATCAATTTCATTAAACTTCGTCAATTATTAGCTGAAGGAAAAGAATGGGATGATGAAATGCACAAAGCAATTTCTCCACAATATCAACAACCAGAAACAGAATAATCATGGGAAAATTAAGAGTAGAATACACGCACGAAAAGACCATTGCTCGCGTAATATTGGATGATGGAAAAGGAAATATTTTGGATTCTTTGATGATGGAAGAATTACAAACCGTATTGGAATCATTCAGAAATCAACCGAATTTAAAATTAATCACTTTCGAAGGAGAAGGAAAACATTATTCTTTCGGAGCAAGTGTTGAAGAACACCAAAAAGATATGGCTGCTGTCATGTTAAGAGATTTCCATAAATTATTTTTCACTATTCGCGATCTTTCCATTCCAACGTTATCCAAAATATCTGGACAATGTTTAGGAGGTGGATTAGAATTGGCGTTAATCTGTAATTTCCTTTTTGCTGATAAAACGGCGAAATTGGGTCAACCTGAAATTATTTTAGGCGTCTTCCCTCCACCCGCTTCCATCCTATTGCCTTTAAAAATTGGATACGCAAGAGCAGAAGAAATCTTGATCACAGGAAAAACAATCGATGCAGCCGAAGGACTAGAAATCGGATTATTGAACAAAGTTTACGAAGACAAAGCAGAATTAGAAGAACAAACCAACTTATGGATTGAACAAAACATTCTTCCAAAAAGCGCCTCTTCATTACGTTTTTCTGTAAAAGCCGCACGCGTTAAGTTCAACCACATTTTAGGAAATTTCTTACCACAATTGGAACACATGTACGTGAATCAATTAATGGAAACGAAAGATGCCAATGAAGGAATCAATTCTTTCCTTGAAAAGAGAAAACCAGTTTGGGAAAATTGCTAATCAAACAATTCGATTAAGATGAAAAAGATAAACACAGTTGGAGTTGTAGGAGCAGGAACAATGGGTTCCGCTTTGGCTCAAAAATTTGCACAAGAAGGATTCAATGTAATTCTTGCAGATAGAGCATTAGAATATGTAAACAAAGGAATAGCAGGAATTAATTCAGTTTTGTCTGAAGGAGTCGAAAAGAAAGTTTTCACACAAGCACAAATTGAGGGATATTTAGCGAATGTAACAGGAACTGAAAATCTTTCCGATTTAAAAGTATGCGACATCGTTATAGAAGCAATTTATGAAGATTTCAATGCAAAATCAGACTTATTTAAACAACTAAGTGGAATTGTTTCATCAGATGCAATTTTAGCGACCAATACTTCTTCTTTTTCAGTTACAGAATTGTCTGCAGCTTTGACAGATCCTTCTCGTTTCATTGGATTACATTATTTCTTCCACGCTGCGAAAAACAGATTAGTAGAAATTATTCCAGGAGATAAAACTTCAAAAGAAACGATTCAAGCAGCACATCGTTTTTCAGTTCAATCGGGAAAAGATCCAATTTATACGAAGGACGCCTATGGATTTACAGTCAATCGTTTCTTTGTTCCTTGGTTGAATGAATCCGTTCGATTACTAGCTGAAACAGATGTTCCAAAAAACCTAATCGATTCAATTTGTATGAAAACTTTTGGAATTGGAATGGGTCCTTTCGCTCTAATGAATGCAACAGGAGTACCAATTGCTTTACATGCACAAAGAACATTAGAATTTTACGGACATGCCTATAAAGTAGCTCTTTTACTTGAAAAACAAGTAGAAAGTAAACAAGAATGGGACATCATCGATTCAAACAAAATGATCACTGAAAAGGAAGTAAATGAGGTGAATGACAGAATGTTGGGTTGCATCTTCTATGTCTGTTCTCAACTATTAGAAGAAAAAGTTTGTTCAGCAATTGATTTAAACAAAGGAGCTAAAATTGGATTGAAATGGAAAAAAGGTCCAATTGATTTAATGATCAAATACGGAGAAGTTGAAGTAAAACGTTTGGTTGAAAAATACGCGGCTTTTTACAGAGAACAAGTACCAACAGGCATATCAGCTAAAAACTGGGATTTAGAATTTGTCACCCTTACGAAATCAGAAAACAGAGCCATCATCACGATCAATAGACCGGAAGATTTAAATGCTTTGAATGAAGAAGTAATGAAGCAATTGGATGCTAAATTCTCTTTAGCCGAATCAGATTCTAAAATTGAAACCATTTTCATCACAGGTTCAGGTAAAGCATTTGTTGCAGGAGCGGACATCCGTTTCTTCGTTAACAACCTAAAAAACAATACCATTGACAACATCGTGACCTTTACGAAATACGGTCAAAATGTCTTTGAAAAAATAGACAAATCTCCTAAAAAAGTGGTTTCAATTTTAAATGGTCTAGCTTTAGGTGGAGGATTAGAATTAGCACTTTGTGCAGATGAAATTTATGCATTACCAAAAGTAAATTTAGCTTTCCCTGAAACAGGAATTGGCATCTATCCAGCATTAGGAGGAACACAAAGATCTGCCTTAAGAATTGGAAAAGGATTGGCAAAATACCTTATTTTATCAGGGAAAAATTTAACAGCAAAAGAAGCCGAAGAAATTGGGTTGATTGATAAATTAATTACTTCAGATGAAATGTTTGAACTATTAGAAGGCGGTAAATTACCTGAATTATCTAAAAAAGAACATTCAGGAAAATGGTTAGCCTATTCAGATCTTTACAAGAAAAATAAATACAATTCTATTCTTGAAGGAACTTACCAAAATGGTGGTTTAGAAAAAGAAGAAATCGAAAAACTAGTAAAAACAATGCGTTTCAGAGCTCCTGTTGCCATGCGATTTGCCGAAGATTTAATTGACGAAGCAAATGGTCCAGCATCCGAATTAGACAAATTGGTTGCGATCTTCAGCACCGAAGATGCCTTATTAGGATTAAGTTCTATCGGACAAAGAGTTGAATATCAAGGGAAATAGTAATGGTTAGGTGTTGGGTGTTGGGGATTCAAACAGTTCGAAATTCTTTCACTTTTTGAATCTATGGGTCCCAATTTAATTTCTTAGGTACGAAAATCTGCTTCGGGAATTCAGATTTTATCTGGAGATTATTTTTAAATTAATACTTCGAAATGAATGAATAGTAAAAAAGAAAGGTCGTCTATCCGTTAGCAATTCCTACTTTTTGGCATATCCCCAAAAAGTAGGCAAAAAGGTCTAGTACTTAACAAATTAAATTACCCATCACGATTCAAAAAGTGAAATTTCAAAAACTCATCCCGAAGAAAAATCGGGATTCAAACAGTTTCTTAACTTTTATTTATTGATAGACCTGCTTTAAATTAACCCATTTTTAGAGTTCAAAGATAATATTAAATATATAAATAGTTTAAACTAAAATATTATTTGTTTTTCATAATTTTGATTATCTTTATGTAAAACCTTAATTATGGCAGACATTATATTAACAAATACAATACATAGAGAAAAAGACATCGTATTGATTCATTTTGAGAAAAACACGGAATTCATTGCCCTTTTAAAAGATTCTTTTCCAGATTTAAGATGGTCACAAACAAATAGATGTTGGTATACTTTGAACGTGAAAGGAATCACCCGTAAATTCATGGAAATTTTCAAATCAAAAGCATGGATTGTATATGTTGATTTAAAAGAAGCGAAGTCACCTAAAAAAATAAAAGCAGTATCTGACCTACCAACATTAAATGATAGACATATAGAGGGACTTTTCAAGTTTACATCTTATTTAAAATCTACAAGATATAGTGAAAACACGGTAAAAACTTATGTTGATGCCTTAAAGACATTTTTCCGTTTTTTCAATGAAAAAGATTACACTGAAATTGACAATACAGATTTAATTCATTTTAACAATGAGTATATTTTAAAGAATAATTTATCTGAATCGTATCAAAACCAAGTTGTGAATGCAATAAAATTATTTTTCAGCATTGTTGAAGACAAAAAATTTAATCCTGAATTGATTCGTCGTCCCAAAAGATCGAAAACATTACCGAATGTTTTGAGTAAGGAAGAAGTTAAAGCAATTTTAAATTCTTTAACAAACACCAAGCATATAACCATGTTATCATTAATCTATAGCTGTGGATTAAGATGTGGTGAATTACTAAAACTAAAACCTCAACACATTGATTCTAAAAGAAATGTGTTAATATTAAAAAATTCAAAAGGAAAGAAAGATAGGATAGCTCCATTAAGTTTAAAAACGATAGAAATGTTGAGAGATTATTTTAAAGAATATCGTCCGAAAGTATATTTATTTGAAGGTCAAAATATCGGAACGATGTATGATGTTCGAAGTTTACAAAAAGTATTAAAGAAAGCAGTAATATCAGCAAAAATAACGAAGCCAGTTACCTTACATTGGCTAAGGCACAGTTACGCAACACATTTATTAGAATCAGGCACAGACCTGAGATATATCCAAGAAATCCTAGGTCATTCAAGTAGTCGAACTACAGAAATATATACCCATGTAAGTACCAAAAGCATCCAGTTAATAAAAAGCCCATTTGACGATTTATAATTAAATTTTAATTTCAACTATTTTTACAAATAATAGTATTACTTTAGTAAAAAAAATAGGATAAATCATGTGACTGATAAAGGCGAAGCCGTGAAAAAATGCAAATAAATCAAAATAAAATAAAGCGTCCCAAACACAACAAATTGGTCGCATATCACCCCAACACACGTTGTATACACGAACTAAAGGTTCGTGTATAGGGTAGTTAGTAGACAGTGATGAAAATTGTAGGTTATTATTAGTCGACCCGGAGAGACGTTTATACCCTGATACAACTTTGTTTGATTCACTGCGGGTTGACGCCAACTTTTGGTTGAATATGACAAAAAGAAAAACGGGAATTTGAAGTGTGGAATTTGACATCTGGAATTCGAAAACTAGAATTGGTTGACAAAAACGGTTTGAATCAGAAAAATAGAATTACTGACTTCCACTTACAATTTGACCTGAATTCTTTTTGGTTGTTTAAAGTGAAAAAGTTGGCTAAGTTTGAACTTGAAACTGACATTCTCGGTTTGACAAAAATTAAAACAAAAACAAAGTTATGAGCTGTGTGCACCGTCTACTAACATCAGTT